>JAGVGX010000061.1 GCA_020056865.1 Desulfobacterales bacterium | reverse complement strand
TAAAAAATCACCAGACCGTTTACTTGTATCAAGTTCGGTACCGGGATAAAGCATAAGACTCAAGGCACCCACATATTCAGGATCTATTGCTGAAAGCACACGACCGGTTTCTTTAGCATGGATTAAAGATCTTTCCGGTCCTGCAATACCAAGAAGCACGGTAACAGAAAGTTTAATACCGGCATCCCTTGCCTTTTTCCCCATATTTATCATCGTTTCCGAACGTGCACCCTTATTAACATTTTTCAGTGTAACATCATCACCGGACTCAATGCCCATGTAAGCGATACCAAGCCCATGTTTGCGGAGCTCCGTTAACTCATCAGACGTTTTCATCTTAATACTTTTGGCATTGGCATAAACGCCAACACGGGTAACCCATGGAAGCTGTTTTTCAATTTCTTCAAGAATCTTTATCAGCCTTTTCTGGGGAATAATCAAGGCATCTCCATCACAGAGAAACACCCTGCGCTGCTTTTTGCAGTATCTCGAAGCAAAAGCAATATCTTCCATAATCATTGCATCGGGTTTTATACGGAACCGTTCCCCCTTGTATGCACCGCAAAATGTACATTTGTTGTGCGAACATCCCACAGTCACCTGCAGCAAAATACTGTTTGCCTCACTCGGAGGCCTGATTATATTTCCTTCATAATGCATCATGATTCTCCAATAAAAACTTCAATGTTATTTATCTTAAATCCATTATCATATGCAACCTTTTTTAACATGATAACTCAAGTTTCGTACACCTGTTTTTCAGGTATTTCACCCCCCCCCCTTCTGAATTCTGACTTCTGTCTCCTGACTTCTGACTCCTGACTCCTGAGGAATTTCCTTGTTTTTTTATTCAAACTGCATTGACATTTTATGATTAATTCTTGACAATTATTGAAATTTTAAATAGATTTCATGCTTTAAGTGAATTAATTTAAGTGAATCAAAAAGAATTGCCAGGTAGGTATTGATATCTATCTAAAATAAATAATGTATAATTAATAACGGAGGATAAAATCAATGTCAAAATTAGTGCCACCTCATGGTGGAAAAGGTCTGACCTGCTGTTTACTTGAAGGATCAAAACTGGCCGCAGAAAAGAAAAAAGCCGAAGGACTAAAAAAAATTACCATATCCCCACGTGAAGAAGGTGACCTTATCATGATGGGAATAGGGGGTTTCAGCCCTCTAACAGGCTTTATGACAAAAGCCGACTGGAAAGGGGTATGCGATAATTTTCTTTTATCAGACGGAACGTTCTGGCCCATACCGGTTACCCTTTCAGCAGACGATGCTGATGCCAATGCAATCAATGTCAATGATGAGGTTGCCCTTGTCTCTGAAGATGGCGAAATCATGGCCACCATGAAGGTAACCGAAAAATATAAGATGACTGATGCAGACAAAAAACATGAGTGTGAAAAAATTTACATGGGTGAAGGAACCCCAACAAAAGATGAATTCTGGAAAATCGCAAAGGCTGATCATCCAGGAGTTCAAATGGTTTTAAATCAAAAAAACGTAAACCTTGCCGGCCCTGTAAAAGTATTGAGTGAGGGTGAATATCCTGTAAAATATCCGGATGTTTACAAAAGGCCCGCAGAATCGAGAAAAATGTTCGAAGACAGGGGGTGGAGTGACGTTGCTGCGCTTCAGCTTAGAAATCCCATGCACAGATCTCATGAATACCTTTGCAAAATTGCCGTTGAAGTTTGCGACGGCGTTTATATACATTCTCTCGTAGGCAATCTTAAACCCGGAGATATTCCTGCTGAAGTCCGTGTAAAATGCATTGATGCGCTTGTTAAAAATTATTTTGTACAAGACCACGTATTACAGGGAGGGTATCCTCTTGATATGCGTTACGCAGGCCCAAGAGAAGCTCTTCTTCATGCCACGTTCCGTCAAAATTATGGGTGTTCTAAAATGATTATCGGCCGTGACCATGCCGGTGTTGGAGATTTTTACGGGATGTTTGAAGCCCAAACAATTTTTGACAAAATCCCTGCCCCTTCTGACCCGGGAAAGGCGCTGCAATGTATGCCATTAAAAATAGACTGGACGTTTTACTGTATTAAATGCGATGGAATGGCCTCATTAAGAACCTGCCCTCATTCCAAAGACAACCGTGTAATGCTTTCAGGAACCATGCTTAGGAAAGGTCTGTCTGAAGGAACACCTATAGCGGATCACTTCGGTCGCGAAGAGGTATTGGATATCCTTCGTGAATACTACGCAACCCTGACGGAAAAGGTTGAAATCAAGACACACGCTGCTGCAACAGGTAAAAAATAGCACGCAACATATTATACGATTAGAAAGTTTTAAAAATAAAAAAGGGACGGCTAACACGCCGTCCCTTTTTTATTTTTATATTTCGGGCACAACGAAGCATGAGAATTCAGGAGTCAGGAGTCAGGAGTCAGAATAACCATAGTATTGTTTTTCTTCTGTATTCTGACTCCTGTATTCTCATATAAATTACTTTCTGTTTCCATACTCCGCATAGGTCATGGCAACTGTTCTATAAACAAGATGTGCCAATTTTGAAAACGGAAGAAAAGCAAACAGGTTGAACACAAATATAAGGTGAAGTAAATAAATAAAATACGTCAGCCATACAATCCCTGCCATTCTCGTCATTTCAGACAAAAGCCCTGTAACGCCTAACCCAAGAACAAGTCCAAGAAGATACCAGTCTTTATACACCGTAACCTGATCCTTATTGGAAAGTCTTTCTTTTATCAACAAAATACTGCCGATGACAAGCGCCAAACCACTGATGTTGGCAAGCCACTTCACCGGGTTGATTTGCTGGTACGGTCCGGGAATATGGAATACATAAAGAACCACAAAGAAAATATTGGTCACAATAAAAAGTCCTATAAAAGAATACAAAACCATCAGATGAGACGTTGAACGAGATTTGTTCTCCCCGCACTCTGAAAACTTTTTGTGCTTTAATATGGTTGGAACAACACGTAGCAATGCCTGAACAAACTCACCTGCATGAATCGTCGTTTTATCGGTTTTTCCCTCAAAGACAGCATCATCATGAATATCTTTGATAAATCTTTTTAAACTAATAACAAAATTAACAACCACCCAGGCTGCAAGGGGGACAAAAACAAGATCAACGAACCATGTTGAAATAAAATTAGCATGGGCTATGGTATCACTGCCATGATCCCCATGGTACCACTCAAGCCCTATGGCATGAAATATCCCTGCCATCGTATCTCCAAAAAAAACCGTTATAAATGCAAGCAAAGCAAAAATAGCGGCTGGGATACCAAGCAATACCGGTATTTTACTTGGATCATTAACCATTTTCCCAATTTTTTTGGATGTAGCGTACTCGGTGATTGCATATGATCGTATGGCTCCAAGCACATCACCAGGTTTAGCGCCTCGAGGACACGTTGTTGTACAGTCACCACAATTATGACACAGCCAGATATCTGCATTGCCAACGAGTCTGTCTTTTAAACCCCAGGAAGAAGCTATCATCTCTTTTCTCGGGAAAGGCTTGTTGTCAGGGGCAATTGGACAAACCACCGAGCAGGTTGCGCATTGATAACACTTTTTTAAAGTATCACCCCCAAGCCCGATAACCTGCTTAACAAAATCCAAATCAGGCTCAAGTAGGCATCTTTCAGTCATGTCAGTACCTCCTCTATATATATTTTGAAAACCGCCAATAGATTAAAATCCCTTGAACGGGTTAGGACCGAGACCTTCAATCATCTCAACAAATTCATTGATCATCTTAGGGAGCTTATCATAGTCATCAATCGCCACTTCAAACTGAGCTACCCGCTCTTCTTCAAGTGCAAGGCTTGACAATGCATCCCCAATTTTCTTCATCCTGATATCGGCAAGCTCACTGCCCTTGACAAAATGGCACTGGTAATCATCCCCATGTTTGCACCCAAGCAAAAACACACCGTCCATTCCCTGTGACAGCGCATCTTTAATCCAGATCACGTTAAGTGAGCCAAGACACCTGACAGGAATAAACCTGACATTCGCTGAATAGGAAAGCCTGTTTAAACCGGCAATATCCAAAGCCGGATACGCATCGTTTTCACAAACAAAGGCCAATATCCTCATGGGAGGTTCGCTATAATCGTCTTCAGAAGGGACACCTATCGATTTGACCATAGAACCAATGCTGTCAACACTGTAATCAGCAAAGTTGATAATTCGCTCCGGGCACGCCCCCATACATGTTCCGCAACGCCTGCAACGCGTTGGATTCGGTTTTGGTGTACCTTTTGCGTCATCATCAAGTGCGCCAAAAGGGCACTCTTCTGTACATCTTTTGCATTGCGTACATCTTTGGAAGAAAAAGTCCGGAAACGACATGTCGCCGGATCTTGGATGCACAGAAACACCCCTGTTAGCAGATTCAATGCATTGAATCGCTTTTAAGGCAGCACCTGTTGCATCTTCAATAGACTCTTCCATGGTCATACCCCTGCGAATACACCCTGCAGCATAAATACCTGTTCTCTGGGTTTCGTAAGGAAAGCATATATAGTTTGAATCCGCATATTGATCAAAAATATCATTATCTCTGAAACCAGGGCCCTGTCTGTAAGCCAGATTAATAATCGGATCATCGGCTGTCGCAGGAACCATACCTGCTGCAAGCACAACCATATCCGCTTTTACCTTGATTTTCTCACCGAGAAGAGTGTTGTCTGCTTCAACAAGAAGCTTTGCTCCATTATCAGACACATGAACCACTTCCCCCTTGGTAAGAAATATCCCTTCATCCTGCTGTATGCTTTTGTAAAAATATTCAGACAACCCCGGCGTTCTCATATGCTGATAAAATATATATGATTTTGAATCAGCATAATCATCACGCAGATATTTGGCCTGTTTCAGAGCAACAAGGCTTGTTACCGACCCGGTATATGCAAAATCCGAATCACTGCCATTACCGGTGCTTTGAACAAAAACAACAGATTTGGCTTCTTTACCGTCAGACGGTCTTACTATTTTGCCTTTTGCGGCAATCTCTTCAAACTGAGCATTGGTGATAACATTCGGAAGACTGCCATAACCGAGGTAGGAATAGGCATCTGATTCGAGTTTGTCCGGCCGCCATCCTGCAGCAAGTATAACCGCACCAAACATTTGGCCATCCGGGTCAAGGGTTAAAATATCATTTTTACCTTTGTTATACTCAAGGTAAATTTCATGAAGTTTTTCAACGTCATACTCTTTACCGTTTTCATCAACCTTCATTTCATTCGGAAGAGGATACGGAACGTCAAATTCAATCTTGTCCCCTGGTTTCTTAAATGTTATGGTAAATTCTCCTGGCTGTCCTGCAATACGCGCAACAATCATGCCGGTTTTCACCGTAATATTCGAATCAGCTTCCACCTCTTTTATTTTCGATTTAATTACAGGTTCAATTAAACCATCGTAGGGTTCAAAGACAGGAATCTGTTTGCGTACTTTTGCAGCATACCCGCCAAGACAGGATTCTTTTTCAACAATCGTTACTTCATACCCTGCTTTGGAAACATCAAGCGCAGCAGATATTCCTGTGATTCCGCCACCTATAACCAAAATCTTTTTACTGATGCTCTCAATCAAATAAGGTTCAGGTAACGAAACTTTTTCTATCCTTGCCATCCCCATCTTAAGATAATCTTCTGCAAGCATCTGAAGTGAATCAAAGTGTTCTCCGTCACCTTTTTGTTCTTCTGTTAACGCCGGGAATTCGGATCTTGGATGTGACCATACAACCTGCTCTCTTAAATTCACCCTGTCCACAATACAGCCGTCAAATTTAAAAATATCAAAATTCACCCGTCTGGAACATGCGCCTATAACAATTGCATTTGTCCCTGCTTCAACATCTTTTTTTATAAGTTCAACACCTTCTTTTCCACACAGGATCGGATGTGTTTTGACAGAAAGCCCTTCTTCTTTAGGAACATTGCACAGATCTTCAATGTTAAGAGCGTCCCCTATTCCACAACCTGTGCAAATAAAAACACCATATTTTTTATCCATCGATATCTACCTCCTCACCAGGGTTTGAATAGCCTTCAAGGCCATACCGGTGGCATTCTGGTTAGACGATACCACATCAGCCGGTTTGTTGGCACATCCAGCCGCAAACATACCGCCTTTTTCGAAATCATTAATGATAAAGCCATCTTCGTTATATTTAAGATCAGCAGGAAGCTTTGAAGCTAAAGCCGTAGGCTGCATGCCTGTTGCAAGAACTACCATATCAACAGTCTGCCTTACTTTTTCTCCCGTTACTGCGTTTTCGGCCACAACAACAATATTACCGCTTCCGGATTCCTCTGAAACTTCTGCCACCTTACCTTTGATAAAAAAGGTATTTACATCTTTTTTTATATTTTCGTAAAATTTCTCATACCGATACCCAGGGGCTCTTAAATCAATATAAAAAATATAGATCTTTGCATCCGGATATTGAGCCCTCAGATATGTTGTATGTTTTAAGGAAGCCATGCAGCATATATAAGAACAATATGGAAGATGATTTTCATCTCTTGATCCTGCACACTGAACAAAAGCTATACTTTCAGGTGCTTTGTTGTCAGACGGCCTCAAAATTTTCCCTTTTGTTGGACCGTTATTGGCCGCAAGTCGTTCAAGCATCATATTGGTGATAATGTTTTTATGCTTTCCGAATCCCAGATTGTCAATCTTTGCAGCATCATAAGGTTCCCAGCCGGTTGACCATACAACAGCCCCCACATTGATCTGAATTGTTTTTTCCTTCATATCAAGATCAACGGCATCATATTTACAGGCATCCTTACATAACTGGGCGTCTTGTGTACCTATTATCTGGGGAGAAATGACATATCTTGAAGGAAACGCCATTTCATGAGGAAGATAAGCGCCTTTACACTTGTCCATATTAAAATTAAAATCATTATGGATCTCGGTTTGGCAGGCAGAAGCACATTGGCCACAACCTGTGCAATTTTCATTAACATAACGAGGCTTTAACTTAATAGTGACATGATAGTTACCTGGAGTCCCCTCAACTTTTTCAACTTCAGCCATTGTTAACACATTAATTTTAGGATTATCTTTTATTCTCTTAAAATTAATCTCAAGGCCGCATGTTGGCGGGCACAGTTTTGGAAAATACTGTTTAAGTTGAACCACCCTTCCACCTAAGTAAGGCTTCTTTTCTATTAGAAAAACCTCGTACCCTACTTCAGCGGCTTCCAGGGTTGTGGTCAACCCGCTTATACCTCCTCCGACAACAAGAATACTGCCGCCAGAAGGAGCTGCTTTATTGTTTGCCATACTATCCCTCCATACGCCAAAATATTTAAATATTGACGGCAATGAGCTTTTTACGTTGCCGTCTGAAAGCGATACCCTAAATTCTCTAAATATTTTTCGTAACTACTCAGGAGTCAGAAGTCAGGAGCCAGAATCCAGAATAGAAGCACAGTACTGGTTTTTTTCAAGAGAAGCTTTTGCAATATTATACATGGCTTTATCCGATTTCCTCTTTTTCTTAAAGCTGCCTCCTGTCTCCTGAATTCTGGCTCCTGAATTCTGGCTACTGAATTCTGGCTCCTGACTTCTGAGTAGTTACTATTTTTCTTGTATTTATATTCATATATATAAGGGCTTTAGTCATATAAGTTAAAAACCCCCATATATGTAAATATAAACCGAAAAATATGCTTAGGTATCGTAAAAAAAAGAAAACCATAATAAAAACCTCCAGGTGTTTTCAACACCCGGAGGCATGTCTTTTCCGGCAAAATCAATGCCGATTACAAATTAATCCGGAATAATCTTGATGTATTCCTTCTTGAAAATATCCCATTTGGCATTGTCAGGATCATATTTTGAATTGACAAAGCAGAACCAGTTCTTGTCATCCTGGCCGGGATAGTTGGCCTGATAGTAGAATCCAGGATACCGTGTTTCTTTACGGAACTGAATGTGGCGCAGATGCGCTTCAACAGTCCAGATACGATGATAAATCTCCCATGCTCTCATCAGTTCATGGAGGTCACCTGCTGCCATTTTTTCACAATCCTCACGCATTGTGGCAAGCAGATCCATAACTACCTCAAGGCTCTTGCTGCTCGTCTGATAGTATGTGGCCGTTCCAGCACCATATTCATGGGTAGCCTTCATCAAACGATACATCATGCCGTTTGGTTTAATGTAGTTGGGATTAATGTCAATCGCTGTGGTATATTGACAGTTGTCAAGAAATACCCTGACAGGTTTGTAAACCAGATCAACAAGTTCTTCTTTGGACTGTTTCAGTGCGGGTTTAAAATCTGCAAAATCTTTTACATAACGCACCATCTGTTTGGCGACGATTCGTCCTTCCGCATGAGAACCTGAAGAAAACTTATGGCCTGATCCTCCCGTACCATCACCAGCTGTAAACAAGCCGTTCACTGTTGTCATCAGCTTGTATACCTTGCCGTTAGGCGCTTTGATCTTATATGAATCAGGCACCCAGTCATAATCCGGCCCTGAAGCCCACAAGCCGCAACACCCGGAGTGAGATCCAAGCAGATAAGGCTCGGTAGGCATAATTTCAGAGTTTTTCTTCTCAGGCTCACAGTCCTGCGCGCACCACAGATTGGCCTGACCACAGGTCATGTCAAGAAAATCTTCCCATGCTTCAGACTCAAGATGCTTGAGCTCTTTCTTGTCCATAGTTTCACCAAGTTTTGCCAGAGCTGAAACCGTATCCATCATAATCGGACCTCGGCCTGCCTTCATCTCAAAAAGCATCAGATGGTTACGCAAACAGGTCGGCGTAATTGCTGCGGTTCCGTATGGCGCATATCTTTGAAGCTCTGCCTTAGCAGCATCGCTTGCAGAAAAGTTTTCACCAAGACCATTTCTCAACTGGGCCTTGAACAGAAGGAACCATGCACCAACCGGGCCGTATCCATCTTTAAAACGTGCCGGGGTGAAACGGTTTTCCATCATTGTAAGCTCCGCACCTGCCTTCATGCACATCGTATACGTGGATCCTGCATTCCACACCGGATACCATGCACGACCTTTTCCTTCACCAACACTTCTCGGCTGATAAATGTTAACAGCGCCTCCACAGGCAACCATCATGGTTTTGCATTTGATGATGTACACCTTGTTTTCACGAACAGAAAAACCAACCGCACCGGCAATGGTGTTTTTCTTGTTTGCATCACGAAGAAGCTCAACAATAAAAACACGCTCAAGAATATTATCATCACCAAGCGCAAGCTTTGCTGCCTCAGCAACAATTCTTTTATAAGACTCGCCGTTAATCATAATCTGCCATTTACCGGTTCGAACAGGAGTTGCACCACTTTTCAGGGTTCCCATCTTCTGGCCTTTTTTGCCGTCAAGATTTTTCCCATCCTCGGTTTTCTTCCATATCGGAAGTCCCCATTCTTCAAAAAGATGAACAGAGTCATCTACATAACAGCCAAGGTCAAAAATCAAATCTTCTCTAACCAGTCCCATAAGATCGTTTCTGACCATACGAACATAGTCGTCAGGTGAATTACTTCCAACATACGTATTGATTGCAGACAAACCTTGAGCCACAGCGCCGCTACGCTCCATGGCAGCCTTGTCTACAAGAAGAATTTTCATATCGTCAGACGCCCATTTTTTAACCTCAAACGCAGCACCACAGGCTGCCATTCCGCCACCAACAATCAGGATATCGACTTCACGCTCTTCAACTTCCGGATCTCTTACGGCTTTAAGTTCACCTATCGTTTTGTTAGGTATTGCCATACTACATCCTCCTTCAAGTATTTATTTTCAAAATTTATTATCAGTTTTGTAAAAATTATACGACAATTTCACTAAACAGTAGCTTTCGGCCTTGGGAGCTTAGCACCATCGGCCTCCTGCGTAGAAAGAAGTGCGCTTTCAAGATCTTTTCCTTTCAGATTCTTATAAGCATTTGCAGCACCCTCAGGCGTGGTTCTGATGGGGAATTTAAAACGTTTGATAAGGCCGTTTCTGAACTTGCATGTCCACATGACATCTTCTGTTCCAAGCATCGGCATAATGCTGCTTCCAAGCGGTACAAAGTCTGAATAACCTCTAACCTCAATCGCCTGAGTCGGACATATTTTTACACATGAGAAACATTCCCAGCATTGATCAGGCTCTTGATTGTATGCCTTCATCGCATTTGGATCAAGTACCATAAGGTCATTGGGACAAATATACATACATGCAGTTTTATCCCCACCTTTGCAGCCGTCACATTTTTCGTTAATTACATAAGTTGGCATT
>JAGVGX010000183.1 GCA_020056865.1 Desulfobacterales bacterium | reverse complement strand
CCAACTTGCCTTGGGTCTCGTTTTCGTCATTTGATTCACACAAACTATCAACATCAAATTCTTCAATTTCTTCATCATCCAATACACAAAAATCATCAGGGTCATTATTATCATCCTGTTTTTCTGAATATGAAGAAATCGTATCTGCATCAGCATCCGTCACCCCTGCATCAGTGCTTAGATCTGAAACAGCTTCATCTGCTTTGTCCGGTTTTTCCAATACCGGTTCAGGATCAGCAGGATCATTTTTATTGGAATTATGATTGATCTCATCTATATTATTGCTCAGTTCAGCAATGATCTGCTCCATTCTGTCCTGTTCAGACAAAACCGGCGCAGTAAAGCCAGCAGAATTTATTGTATCGGTATTATGATTGATCTCGTCTATATCACTGCTCAGATCAGCAATGATCTGATCCATTTTGTCCTGCTTGGGCGAAAGTTCCATGGTATTAATCATTAAAATCGCAATCTGTTTGCTCAGGTTATATCAATAATAAATTAGTCATGATAATTATATCGGTATGTTTAATGAAAACTTGATTTAAAATAAAGCCTGATAATACTGTTTATGATATAAAATAAAAAAGTAAACTATTATCAAGCTGATATGTGTATATTGGTTTATGCATATCAAATATGTTTTTGAATTATAGTTGCATTTTTTGATAATTTTCTGTATCTATTTTTCAAAAAAATTAAGGAGCATATGATACATGGGAAAAAAATGGGTATATCTATTTAATGAGGTTGATCAAGCTGAAAAGCATGTAGGCGGCAATTGGGATGATGTTCGAGGGCTGCTTGGTGGCAAAGGGGCAAATCTTGCTGAAATGGTAAGAATCGACGTTCCGGTTCCTCCCGGATTTACCATTACATCAGAAGCATGCAACGAATATATTAAACTGGGCGAAATATTCCCTAAAGATATGTGGGAACAGGCCCAGAAAGCACTGAATGTAATAGAATCGGAAACAGGGAAAAACTTTGGAGGCAAAAAAAATCCTTTGCTTGTTTCCTGCCGTTCAGGTGCCAAGTTTTCAATGCCTGGCATGATGGATACGGTATTAAACATTGGATTAAATGATCAAACCGCCAAAGCCATGATTGAACTGACCGGCGATAAGCGGTTTGTTTACGATTCTTACAGGCGTCTTGTACAGATGTTCGGCATTGTTGTTATGGGCGTTTCCGACAAATTTTTTGAAGAGCTGATTGAAGAAGCCAAGGCAAAAGCCGGCGTTGAATCTGAGGCTGAATTACAGGCTGATGAGTGGAAAAATTTAGCGGAAAAATTTAAAAAAGTATTTAAAAAGAAAACCAATCTCGATTTTCCTCAAGATCCATATATTCAGCTTATGCTGGCTACTGAAGCAGTTTTCAAAAGCTGGAACGGCAAGCGGGCTTTTGATTATAGACATGCTGCCAGGATTCCGCATGACTTAGGTACAGCTGTCAATATCGTTACCATGGTGTTTGGCAATATGGGGGATGATTCTGCAACCGGTGTTGCTATGACGAGAAATGGATCCACCGGTGAAAAGCACATTGAAGGTGATTACCTGATTAATGCCCAGGGCGAGGATGTTGTTGCAGGAACGCATATTACCAAAGATATTTCCTTAATGAAAGAAGAAATGCCCGCTGCATATGCAGAGTTCGAGCGAATCGTAAAGCGTCTGGAAAAGCATTATGGTGAAATGCAGGATGTGGAATTTACAATTGAAAAGGGTAAGTTGTGGATGCTGCAAACCAGAGATGGTAAAAGAACAGCCCAGGCATCTGTTCGGATAGCAGTTGATATGACCAATGAAGGGTTAATCTCCAGAGAGGAAGCGGTGTTGCGTGTAAAGCCTGAACAGGTTGATTTTTTTTTACATCCTCAGTTTAATATTGATGCCAAAAAGGATGCCAAAGAAAAAGGCCATTTAATGGCTATCGGTATTAATGTTTCTCCGGGTGCAGCTTGTGGTGTTGTAGCACTTGATGCAGATCTTGCTGAGGAATGGGGCAAAGAAGGCAGAGATGTTATCATGGTTCGCCCTGAAACCAAACCGGACGATGTCCATGGCATGCTTGCAGCAAAAGGCATACTTACAGGCAGGGGCGGGCGAACGAGTCATGCGGCACTGGTTGCGCGTCAGTTTGGAAAGCCTGCTGTTGTAGGCGTTAAAGATCTTAATATACAAATGAATAAACGCCTTATTGAAGTCAATGGAACCATTATTAACGAGGGCGACTGGATTTCCGTAGACGGTTCTACAGGAGAAGTTTTTTTAGGTCAACTCAGCAGCACCATCCCGGATTTAAATGACAAATGGCTGATTACGCTTTTATCATGGGCGGATGATTTTAGAAAACTTGGGGTATGGGCAAATGCCGACTACCCTTCAGATGCAAAGCGGGCTCGTAATTACGGAGCTGAAGGAATTGGCTTGTGCAGAACTGAGCACATGTTTATGGAGGCAGAACGGCTCCCTTTAGTACAGAAAATGATTATGGCTGATCTGCCGGTTGACCAGCGCGAGGCGATTGACGCACTGCTTCCGTTTCAGCGAAATGACTTTGAGGGCCTTTTCCGTGTTATGGATGGTTTGCCGGTAATCATCAGACTCATTGATCCGCCTTTGCATGAATTTCTTCCCAATCAAATAGAGTTAATGAGAGACCTTTCTGATATAAAAATCCGGCTTCAGCATGCTGGAAACCTTGAAGCGATCAACATGCTTTTGCAACAGTTCAAAGACAAAGAAAAGATTTTACATCGCGTTGAAAAACTTAGAGAAGAAAACCCTATGCTCGGATTGCGGGGTGTTCGCCTTGGCATTCATATTCCCGAAATAACCTTAATGCAGGTTCGCGCAATATTTGAAGCAGCATGCCTGGTCAGAAAAGCCGGAGTCAAAGTATTACCAAAAATCATGATCCCTTTTATTTCCCATGCCAATGAATTAAAAGTTCAGCTTGATGTGCTTAAAAAAGAAGCCAAAAAAGTTATGGAAGAACATCGTATCGATATCAACTATAAGTTCGGAACCATGATTGAAATCCCACGTGCGGCATTAACCGCAGACCAGATAGCAGAATATGCCGAGTTCTTTTCTTTTGGAACCAACGACCTGACACAAACCGCTTTTGGCCTTTCAAGAGATGATGCCGAAGCTGTTTTTTTGATTGAATATCTTGAATCCGGGATACTTCCTGACAACCCTTTTGCTACAATTGATAAAGACGGCGTGGGGCAGTTAATGGAAATAGCTATCAAAAAAGGAAGAACGCAAAGGCCCGATCTTGAATGTGGTATTTGCGGGGAGCACGGCGGCGATCCCCAGTCTATTTTCTTTTGTCATAATCTGGGGCTTGATTATGTGTCATGTTCACCCTTCCGTGTGCCGGTTGCCCGTCTCGCTGCAGCCCATGCTGCGCTTCTTGAGAAAAAAGCATAACGCAATCGCAAAAAAATAAGCTGCAAATCCACAACACTTAAATTTGCAGCTTTATCAATATCCGTAAAAAGATTCCAAATCATTGCCTTACTATCAAAGAGTTTCCTGTCATCTCTTCAGGCTTTTTAATTTCCATGATTTCAAGGATTGTTGGCGCTATGTCCTGCAGGCTGCCCGGATTTAACCGTATGTCTTTTCTATGATCATCAACAAGTATCAACGGCACCTGATTATGGCTATGGGCCGTATATACTTGGCCGTTTTCATCAAGCATTTTTTCAGCATTGCCGTGATCTGCGGTAACTAACGCCACCCCGTTTTTTGCCTTTATCCGGGTTACTATTTTATTAACGCAATCGTCAACAACCTCGCAAGCCTTGATGGCTGCATCAATAGAGCCAGTATGGCCCACCATGTCCATATTGGCAAAATTTAATACAATAAGATCATAGGTGTTCGATTCAATTCGTATTAACACTTCTTTGGTTACATCATAAGCACTCATTTCAGGCTTTTGATCGTAGGTTGAAATATCGCGCGGAGAGGGGATGAGACATCGGTCTTCAAGTGGAAATGAGGTTTCCTCCCCACCGTTGAAAAAATAGGTAACATGGGCATATTTTTCTGTTTCTGCTATTCTTAACTGGGCACATCCATGGTTACTGATCACCTCTCCAAGAATATTTTTCATATGGGGAGAATCAAAAGCCACGGGCAGATCAAATTTTTCATCGTAACAGGTAAAACAGATAAAATCCGAAAGCTTTGGACGCAATACTCTGTTAAAACCATCAAAATTCGGGTCTGTAAAGGCTTTTGTTATTTCTCTTGCCCGGTCCGCACGAAAATTAAAAAATAAAATAGCATCGTTATCGTTAATCAAACCTTTGGGGACATTGTTTTTATCTGCCAAAACAATAGGGTTAACAAACTCATCGGTTTGTTTTTTCTCGTATGCATGTTTAACTGCTTCAACCGGGTCTGTTTCAACAACACCTTTGCCCTGCGTATATAGAAGAAACGCCTTTTCTACCCTTTCCCATCGGTTATCACGATCCATGGCGTAAAAACGCCCGCAAATAGTTGAAATAACACCAAAATTATTTGAATCCATATGATCACGAATGCGCTTTATATATATAACACCGCTGGTTGGCGAGGTATCTCTTCCGTCAAGTATCGCGTGGACACAAACACGATCCACCCCCTTTGTTTTGGCTAATTCAAGCAACGCAAAAAGATGATTTAAGTGACTGTGTACACCGGCATCTGATACAAGTCCCATCAAGTGAAGTGTAGATGAATTGTTTTTAACCTTGTTGATAACAGAATTTAATACACTGTTATTTAAAAAACTGCCGTTTTGAATTGAGTTATCGATTCTTAAAAGATCCTGGAAAACAATTCTTCCTGCACCGATATTCAGGTGGCCAACTTCGGAATTTCCCATGATCCCATTGGGCAAACCAACGAATTCACCAGCGCATTTTAACGTGGTGTTTGGGTATGTTTTAAAAAGATCGTCAAGACATGGCGTTTTGGCTTGCAAAACTGCATTGGCTTTGTTACGAGGGGCTATCCCCCATCCATCGAGAATCATCAGTATGCAAGGCGATTTTTTTTTCATGGCAATCCTTTTTCTTCAGGTTTGATTCACAGTGCTTTTGATTTTAACTCTGTCTGCATCCGACCATAATCCTTCAAGATCATAAAATTCTCTGGTCGGTTCATAAAAAACGTGAATCATCACATATCCGTAATCCAGAATAACCCAGTGACCCTGTTCTAACCCCTCTATGAATAATGGCTTAAGCCCTTGTTCTTTTAGAGTGAGGTGAATAAATTCTGCAATTGCCGAAACCTGACGGTTTGACCGTCCGCTGCATATGACAAAATAATCTGCAATTGAAGTGAGTTTTCTTAGATCAAGAATAACAAGGTCAAACGCCTTTCTCCCCAACGCTGCGTTAACAAAAAAATCCAGTGATGTATCAGAATCAACACATGATGTCATAAATAAAGACCTTTTTTTTTAATATACTGTTCAACATGTTCATTAACAAATGGGCGAATGTCTTTTTTCAAACGCACATAATGTCTGATCATGGTTGATGAAATGTCCATGGGAGTTACATTGAAAAAATAGACCGGTTTTTTTTTTTCATGCGTAAAGCACGCTGTATCATCAGAACGCTGGTAACTATTAGATATTCTATGTTTTAAATATTTTTCGCAAGTTTCCCACATCGCATTCGTGCTAAGATGCTGAACATGGGGCCGTGACATAACAACAAATGATACCCTCTCAAACAGCTCAGCATAAGCTTTCCACGTATGTATTTCAAGAAAAGCATCACATCCTAAAATAAAATAAAACTCGGTCTTTTCAGGCAGGATAGTGGCAAAATAAGACACCGTGTCAATGGTAAAAGAAGTGCCTTTTCTCCGAAGTTCCACATCGGAAACCTCAACAAAATCCATTAAGTCCGGGTTATTTAAAACTGCAAGACGTATCATTTCACTACGGTCAGCAGCATCAACAATATGTGCAGGTTCTTTATGCGGAGGAATTGCTGCAGGAATAATATATATCTTGTCAAGACAAAATCTTTTTTTTACTTGTCTTGCAGCAGAAAGGTGGCCGATATGAACAGGATTAAACGTTCCTCCAAACAGCCCGATGTGCATCACTGTGAATACACCTTTGGTATGGTTATAAAAATCATGTTCTTATCTGGCCATTTCCAAAAACCACAAACTTGGTTGTGGTCAGCTCTTCTAAACCCATGGGGCCAAACGCATGAAGCTTTGATGTGCTGATACCCATTTCTGCGCCAAGACCCAGCTGGCCTCCATCATTAAAACGTGTTGATGCATTAACCAGAACAACCGAAGAATCAACTTCACGTAAAAAACGCCTGGCGTTTGCGTAATCTGTTGTAATAATTGCTTCCGTATGACTTGATCCGTACTGCGCAATGTGTTCCATGGCCTGATCCATACCGTCTACAATCCTGACTGCAACAACAAGGTCTAAATATTCATGACCCCAGTCTGATTCCTGTGCTGCTTTCGCTTCAGCAAGTATGTTACAGGTCTGCGGGCATCCTCTTATTTCAACCCCCGCATCCTGAAAAAGTTTTGCCATTTCAGGCAAAAAATCGCCTGCTATGGCCTGATTAACCAGCATGGCTTCCATTGCATTGCAAACACCTGGACGCTGTACCTTGGCATTAAAACAGATCGTTTTTGCCATATCGATATCAGCATCTGCATCCACATAAATATGGCAAACCCCCTTATAATGTTTTAATACAGGGATTTTTGAGTTTTCTGCCACAAAACGTATCAGCCCTTCCCCGCCTCTTGGGATAATGAGATCTATGAGTTCATCCTGACGTAAAAGTATATTTACAGCTTCTCTCTCCCGAATGGGAACAACCTGAACCGTTGATGCAGGAAGACCGGCTTCAACTAACGTATCTTTTACAAGGCTTGCCAGTGCCTGATTGGAATGAAATGCTTCAGAACCACCTCGAAGTATAACAGCATTGCCTGATTTTATGCAAAGACATGCAGCATCAATGGTTACATTAGGTCTTGATTCGTAAATAATGCCAATAACACCTAATGGAATACGCATCCGTGACACTTCAAGGCCGTTAGGTCTTATCGTTGTTTTACAAATAGCGCCCACAGGGTCATCCTGCTTGACAACATCTTTTAAGCCACCAGCCATGGATTCAATGGTTGCATCAGTAATTTTAAGCCGATCAATCATTGCATCAGAAAGCTTTTTTTCCTTTGCCCATAAAAGATCCTTCTGGTTTTCATTTTTAAGATATTGTGCTTGTTGTTTAATTTTATCAGCAAGCTTTAGTAATACCTCGTTTTTTTTATTTGAAGAGCATTTGGCAATCTGCCTTGAAGCAGATTTTGCATCTGTTGCCATTTGAATAATTATTGATTCAACTGACATATTTCCCCCTCATATGATTTATACCTCACATTCACTCGTGATGGCCAGATTGTCTCTGTGAATCACTTCATCATAAGGTTTACATCCTATAAGCCCTTTTATTTCACTTGATTTAAGCCCCATGATTTTACGTATATCAGCCGCACTGTAGTTCACAAGACCCGTCCCAAGAACATCTTTGACTGTAGCAAATTCCACAGGAGCACCAACATTAAAATCACCTTCTACCCCAATGATCCCGCTGGGCAGCAGGCTTTTGCCTTTTTTGAGTATGGCAACTGCAGCACCATCATCAATTCTTATAATTCCCCTGGGCTTTGCTGTAAAAGCAAGCCAGCACTTGCGTAAAGCCATCTTTTTTTCTTTAGGAATAAAAAAGGTTCCGTATGTTTCATTGGCAAACAATTTAAATAAAATATGTGGCTCTCGACCTTTAGCAATGATCATGGGGATCCCTGAAGCAGTTACTTTTTGTGCTGCCCGTATCTTGCTCAACATGCCCCCTGCACCCAATGCTCCTGGTATTGCACTTGCCATTTTTTTTGTCGTTTTATTAATTTCCGAAACAACGGAAATAAGTTTGGCATCAGAAAATTGCCGGGGATCTTTATCGTAAAGCCCGTCTATATCCGTAAGGTTTATTAATATATCCGCATCCATAAGTAATGTAATGCTGGCTGAAAGATTGTCATTGTCTCCAAATTTTATTTCTTCAACAGCAACCGTGTCGTTTTCATTAATAATAGGTACAACACCCCATGACAAAAGTTTTAGCATAACATTTCGGGCATTTAAATATCTTGTCCGATGGGAAAGATCTTCGCTGGTAAGAAGAATTTGTGCTACTTTTTTATTATGCTGAACAAACGCTTTTTCATACTCTAAAATTAATCCGGCCTGCCCGACTGCTGCAACTGCCTGCCTGCCTGGAATGTCCTCAGGCCTTTTTGGAAGGCCTATTTTTTTCGTTCCTGAAGCCATTGCGCCAGACGATACGATAATAACTTCAAGTCCTTTATTCATCAGACTGCATATCTGTTCTGAAATAGACATGATCGCCTTTATATTCAAACCGTTATCCTCGGTAAGAACACCACTGCCAATCTTTACAACAATTCTTTTTGCAGATGCAAAATCTTTGGCTTTGTTATATGTCATTGAAATTGTCTAACATGTGGACAAGTTTGGATATTAGCTTATCAAGGCCTTTTTTGGAAAGTGCAGAGATACATAATACATCTTTATCTTTAAACATGTTTTTAAACATGATGGTTCCATCTAATGCAGAAGGCAGGTCAATTTTATTTAAAACCACAAGCTGCGGTTTTTCCATGAGCTTTTTATCGAACATGACCAACTCGTTACAAATAGCATTATAAGAATCAAGAGGTTTTTCTGCATTGATTTGCGATGCATCTATAAGATGAATTAATATTCTGGTTCGTTCGATGTGTTTTAAAAATTGTATGCCAAGACCGGCACCTTCATGAGCGCCTTCTATCAAACCTGGGATATCAGCAACAACAAAAGGAGGTTTCCACTCTGTCTTCACTACCCCCAAGGCTGGTGTGAGTGTTGTAAAAGGATAATCGGCTATTTTGGGATGCGCCGAGGAAATTGCTGAGATCAGGGTCGATTTGCCTGCATTGGGAAGGCCGATAATTCCCACATCGGCTATCAGCTTGAGTTCAAGCTTAAGACTTAAGGTTGTGCCTGGCTCACCGCTCTGAGCGAACCTGGGCGTTTTATTTGTCGATGTTTTAAAATGGGCATTACCTTGACCACCTCTGCCGCCATATGCAATGATAAACTGTTCGTCATTTTTTATAACATCTTTCAGAAGACTTCCTGTTTCAGCATTGGTGATGATTGTGCCGGGAGGGATCTCTATAAGAATATCATTCCCGTTCTTCCCTGTTTTATTGTTCCCTTGACCGGAAGCACCGTTTTGGGCGCTTATTTTTTTTTTATACCTGAATTGGTTAAGTGTGCCTTTGCTGGAGGATGCTTTGAAAATAACATTTCCGCCCTTACCTCCTTTGCCGCCATTAGGCCCTCCACGAGGTATAAATCTTTCCCGACGGAAACTGACGCAACCTTTGCCTCCATCTCCTGCCTTAACTGTAATAATGACTTCATCTACGAATTTCACTCTGCATAAACACTTACTTTCTTCCGTGACCGACCAAGCCGCTCAAATGCAACCGTTCCGTCAATGGTAGAAAAAAGAGTGTAATCCCTTCCCATTCCCACATTTGTTCCGGGATGAATTTTTGTGCCCACCTGGCGAACCAGGATGTTGCCGGCTTTAACTCTGCATCCGGAATATTGTTTTACTCCTCGCCGTTGCCCATTACTGTCGCGGCCGTTTCTTGAACTTCCGCCTGCTTTTTTATGTGCCATAACTAACACTCCATATTTGAAATATAGTACGTAAACCTATATTTTAAGTTAACATTTACAAAACCATTTGCATAATCAGGTCACAATTTTGTCAATTTTTACAGCCGTAAACATTTGACGATGCCCCTGTTTTCTGCGATACCTTTTTCGTCTTTTATATTTAAAAACAATAATTTTTTTACTCTTGTCCTGTTCAATAATATGTCCCTGCACCATGGTATTTTCAAGAGCCGGATCGCCAACATGGATATTTTCATCGTCTGAAATCATCAATACCCGTTCAAATTCGACCTTGTTCCCAATAGATCCGGAAAGCTTCTCAACCCTTAAAATATCACCTTCTTCAACTTTATACTGTTTCCCGCCTGAATTGACAATAGCGTACATAATATTTAAGTGCCTCCTTAAAAAAACAAATTCAAAACCATTTAATCAAACACTTCAAAGCAATCAAACGGAAAATTGAACTTAAGATATCCGTCTAAAGACCTGAAGAACGCTTTATTTTAAAAACGTTTATTATCTTAAAAAATAAACCCTTTTGTCAATCATTTTTTCTATAATGCTGAATTTTATAAAAAGATTATCAATACCCGGCGTTTGAATCCATGCTTAACCATCTGTCAAAATGGTTTGAATCCTTGCTTCAAGGCGTTTTTTCTCAACTGAAACATCACCACGGGTGTTGCATCGCAAAAGGATCGTTTTGACCCTGCTGGTGCTTCCGGATATGATTTCAAGAGATGATTTGGATACATCAAGGTATTTCGATAGAAGCTTGATACACATTTTGTTTGCAGCACCGTCTATTGGGGGAGCTGTCAACTTGAGCTTCAAAGCATTATTATAAAGTCCTACAACCATATTCTTTGATGCTTTCGGTTGCACTGTAACCTTTAGTATCAACCCTTCCGGGCATTCCTTAATCAACAACATGCTGAAGTAACTGCCTGATAAATAAAACCTTAATTTTGAATCCAACAGATCCATGGCCATGTTACACGAAAATTAACCATTTCGTTTAATGTTGTTAATAATCTGTGTTGAAGATATATTTTCAGTTATCGGAATAAGAACAACCTTTCCTCCAAAATGATTCACATCTTCATATCCTAAAACGTCTTTTTCCGTGTAATTGCTTCCTTTTGTAAGAACATCCGGCCGTATGGTTTTAATCAAATTTTCAAGTTTGTCAGAAGAAAAAACCACAACATAATCAACACTATCTAATGCACTTAATATTTGAATACGCTCTTTAGCCCTGATTACTGGCCTTCCCATTCCTTTATTCATTCTTACAGAATCATCATCATCAATTGCCACGATCAAAATATCACCCAGCTGCTTTGACGCTGCAAACAGCATAATATGGCCTGCATGTAAAAGATCGAAACATCCGTTGGTCATAACAATCTTTTTTCTTTTTTTCTTTAAATCCCTTATTAAATTTCCCAAATCCGCCATAGTCTGGTGTTTGTTTATCGACAAAGCAGCAGAGTCATTCATCGCGGCCCCAAGTTCTTTTATGGAAACAGTTGCGGTTCCTACTTTACCAACAACAATACCCGCAGCCACGTTGGCAATAGCAGCGCCGTCCTTATATGATGCACCGGTCGCTAAAGCAAGCCCTAAAACGGCTATCACCGTATCTCCAGCACCTGATACATCGTAAACCTGTTTTGCCTTAGCCGGAATGCTGTAGGGGAGCTCGTTTTTTTCAAAAAGCACCATGCCATCTTTGCCGCAGGTAATCAGCAGGTTATCTATTTGAACATGTTGAAGAATTTTCCTGCCGGCACTCAAAAGCGATGCGTCATCTGAAATCTCTATCCCTGACGCCTGTGATGCTTCTTTTTTGTTTGGGGTAAGGATAGACACACCTGAATATTTTGAAAAATCAATGCCCTTTGGATCTGCAATGATAATTTTTTTTTCTTTTTTCGCACACGCAGCCAGCCGTGAAAGCAGTCTTTTTGTAATAAGGCCTTTGCCATAGTCTGAAACCAAAACCACATCAACATCAGGTATTTTATTTTCAGCAAACATGACTATAGCACTTCGGGTTTGTTCTGAAATTTCCTTTTTTGATTCCCTGTCAACTCTGAGAACATGCTGATTTTCAGCTATAATTCTGGTTTTTTTTATTGTTGGGCGCGAAGCATCCTGCAAAACTCCCTCATGTTCAACACCGAGTTCATCAAGTTTGTCAACAAGCAGTTTGCCATTATCCCCTGTGCCGATGATGCCACAAACCGAAACCTGGGCACCAAGAGAGACAAGATTGTTGACAACATTGCCGGCTCCGCCAAGCGTATAATCCTCTTGGATTATAGAAACCACCTGGACAGGGGCTTCCGGAGATATTCGATCGACTTTACCCCAAAGATATTCATCGATCATTAAGTCACCAATAACAAGAACCCTGCACTGGTTAAATTTTAATATATCCATACTCATAATCAAATTTAAAAAACAGTGTTAACACATTTACATGAAAGAAATATTTTAAAGATTATTGTTGATCAGTTCGGTAAGAAATCCTGGACGACGTACAATTTTTTTTTCATGATTCACGCATGCATGTCTGGTATATCCCTCTGCATGATGCTTTTCATCATTTTTTACAAATATTTTGTAGTCAAACTTCATGCCACCTTTTATTTTTGCATCTAACGATGCTTCAATAATCAAAATATCATCATATATTACAGGAGATATGAATTTGCAGTGCGCTTCAGAAACCGGCAGATAAAATCCTTTTGACTCAATATCCTTGTAAGTCATCCCTAAAAATCGGAACAGTTCAGAGCGGCCTATCTCAAACCAGCGAAGATAGTTGGCATGATAGGCCACCCCCATACCATCTGTATCTCCATATATGACCCTGCAGGTTGACCTGTAAGTAATCATGGCGTTTTAGTTTCCAAAAGCCTTTTAGAAAGGATAGCTTTTAAATCCTCATAACTGTAAGTGGCTTTGAGTTCAGGAAACTCTTTACACACATTGTCGGGCGGATTAAAAAGAAGCCCCATGTCAGCTTCTTTTAACATGCTTATATCATTATATGAATCTCCAAACGCTACCACAGAATAATTAAGGCGTTTAAGGGATAAAACGGTGTTTTTCTTAGCATCTTCCTGACGAAGATGATATCCTGATATGGAACCGTCGGCGTCTATAGACAAAGAATGACAAAAAAGAGTAGGCCTTCCTAATTTTTCCATAAGCGGTTTTGCAAATTGAACAAACGTATCTGAAACAATAATGACCTGCGTACAGGATCTGAGCCAGTCAAGAAATTCAACCGCACCTTCAAGAGGGTCAATGCCGGCAATTACATTTTGAATATCTTTTATTTTGATACTGTTTTCATGAAGTATTGAAAGACGTTTTTTCATCAGCACATGATAGTCTGATATATCCCGTGTTGTCAGTTTTAATTCTTCAATACCTGTTTTCTTTGCAACATTGATCCATATTTCCGGAACAAAAACACCCTCAAGATCAGAACAGATAATATCCATATAGTTTTCCTCTTATGCAGCGCCCATCAGCTCAATCCAAAATGAGCATCCTTCCTGTTTTCATCTTCAATTCGAATAAGAACAGGCCTGTCATTAACAACATCAAGTTTGCCGATTTCAAAAACAGCTTTTTGTATGTCGGATTCTTTTGCAAGATGTGTGAGCATGACAATGATTACGGAACCGTTTGTCCTTAACCCCTTCTGGTTTACTGATTTTAAACTGATACCGCACCTGCCTAATACGCCTGATATGCTTGCAAGCACTCCGGCACGATCTTTGACGGAAAATCTAACATAATAGTAGGTTTGTATGTCATCAACAGGCAGAACAGGAAGTTGTTTCATGCACTCTGTCTGATATGAAAGCGCAGGGATTCTTTGCGAAGAACTGCACATAAGGTTACGTGCGATATCCGTCACATCAGATACAACAGCGCTTGCCGTAGGCATCATGCCTGCGCCATGACCGTAAAGCACCATATCGCCAATCGCATCACCGGATATGGAAATCGCATTCATGGAACCATTAACACTGGAAAGAAGATTATCAAAAGGAATCATCGTTGGGTGTACACGTACCTCAACAGCATTACCTTTATGTTTACTGATTGCAAGCAGCTTGATTTTGTAACCGAACAGCCTGGCACATTCGATATCTACAGGGCTGATCCCTGAGATTCCTTCTATAAAAATATCATCAAAATTAATTCGCGTGCCATAAGCAAGTGATGAAATCAGCGCAATCTTATGCGCTGCATCAAAACCTCCAATATCAAGTGTCGGATCAGACTCTGCAAAACCAATGCTCTGTGCCTGTTTCAAAACTTGATCAAAGCTGCCCCCTTCATCCGTGCACTTGGACAGAATATAATTACACGTGCCGTTCAAGATCCCTATCATGGATGTTATATGATTGCCCACAAGTGATTCACGCAATGTTTTTATAATAGGGATACAGCCTCCAACGCTTGCCTCGAATGCAATATCAACGCTGTTTAATGCCGCAGCTTTAAATATAACGTCACCTTTGCTGGCAAGCAGCGCTTTGTTGGCAGTAACAACGTGTTTTTTGTTTTCTATGGCTTTTAAAATAAGATCTTTTGCAATGCCATCTCCACCGATAAGCTCGATAACAATATCAATATCAGGATCACAAACAAGTTTGTCCGCATCTTGAATTAACACGCCATTTTCAAGTCGGACCCCTCTATCTCTGGCTACATCAATGTCTGCAATCTGCTTTAATATCAGCTCCGCTCCGACACGGGAAGTAATAATATCCCTGTTTTCAATAAGGATTTTAGCAACACCGGTACCGACTGTCCCAAAACCTATTAAGCCGATATTTATTTTTTTCATGAAAACGCTTCCCCCATAACCTTTTCGTCAAAAAAACGGCATTACATAATTTTTTTTATTCCCCGGATGCCCTGATTGATTCGCATTTTGTTTTCAATAAGTGCAAACCGGACATATTCGTCCCCATATTCTCCGAATCCAAGCCCAGGAGATACTGCAACCTTGGCTTCCTTGATTAAAAACTTGGAAAATTCCACGGAACCCATTTTTATAAACGGATCTGGTATTTTTGCCCATACAAACATCGTTCCCTTGGGACTTGGCACATCCCAGCCAACCCGGTTAAGGCCGGATATAAGGGCATCTCTTCTTTCCCTGTATAGATCTCGGATTTCTTTCACACATTTTTGAGAACCGTTTAAAGCGATGATTGAAGCGATTTGAATCGGCTGGAAAACACCATAATCAAGATAACTTTTAATTCTTCGAAGCGCAGCAATAATCTCGGGGTTCCCAACACAAAAACCTACCCGCCATCCCGGCATATTGTAACTTTTTGAAAGAGAAAAAAACTCAACACCCACATCCTTTGCGCCTTTCACCTGAAGAAAGCTGGGCGCCTTATAACCGTCAAATACCAGATCTGCGTATGCAAAATCATGGATTATCATGATGTTATGTTCTTTTGCATAATCAACGATGTTTTCAAAAAATTTAAGGTCAACGGTTTCCGTTGTCGGGTTATGGGGATATGAAAGGATCAGAAGTTTGGGTTTTGGCCATGTTTGTTTTGTAGCATTCATCAAATTTTCAAAAAAATCGTGCTCAGGGCCAACAGGAATTCCTCGCACCTCTCCACCTGCAATAATAGCCGAATACGGGTGTATGGGATACGTAGGGTTAGGCGTAAAAACAACATCACCCGGGCGGATGGTCACAAGAACAAGGTGGGATATACCCTCTTTTGCACCAATCGTTACGATCGCTTCTGTTTCGGGATCTATCTCTACATCAAATCTGCGTTTATACCATTTCGATATCGCCATCCGTAACTTTTTTATCCCCATGGATGCCGAATACCTGTGGTTGTGTGGTTTATCAACAGCTTCTTTAAGCTTGTCAACAATATGCTGCGGCGTTCCGAGATCCGGATTTCCCATCCCCAGATCAATAATATCTTCTCCTGCATGTCTTGAAGCCATTTTTATTTCATTAACGGTTGCAAATACATAAGGCGGCAGTCGATCAAGTCTGGCAAATTGCTTCATAAAACATCTCACTGTAAATTTTAAATGGATTCAATAATAATAAAGCTTAACACTGTTACATACATCAATTTTTAGTATACCATATAATGCATTGGCAATGTTTATCTTTTTTATTATACAACCTGATTGATGTCAAAAAAATTGTTTTGACTTTTGACACAAATCAACCTAAATTTTAAATTTATTATTTAACAAAATGACTTTCAGGACGCTTTACTATGAAAAAATCCTTAACCTATTCTGATGCTGGTGTTGATATTGACAAGGCAGACCAATTTGTTGATGTTATAAAAAAAATTGCAAATCAAACGCCCAGATCTGGCGTTATGGGCGAAATAGGCGGATTTGGCGGCCTTTTCTCCCTTAATCTTGCAAACATCAAACAGCCGGTTCTCGTTAGCTCCACCGATGGTGTGGGCACCAAGCTTAAAATTGCTTTTATGATGAACAAACACGACACGGTCGGGATTGATCTGGTGGCCATGTGTGTCAACGATATCGCCGTCCAGGGCGCAATGCCACTTTTTTTTCTTGACTATCTTGCGATGGGAAAGTTGGAAACCCAAATAGCTACGGATATTATACATGGTATCAGCAAAGGCTGCATAGAAGCAAACTGTTCCCTGATCGGCGGAGAAACTGCAGAAATGCCCGGTTTTTACCAGGATAATGAATATGATCTTGCAGGGTTTACTGTCGGCATTGTTGACAGCAGCAATATTATTGATGGCACTAAAATAAAAGCCGGCCATAAACTGATAGGCATTGCATCAAGCGGGTTACACAGCAATGGGTATTCCCTGGTACGCAAAATATGTTTTGATGTACTCAAGCTGAAAATAGACGATTATGTTGATTCTCTTGGCAAAACCATAGGCGAAGAAATCATCACCCCAACAAAAATATATTCAAATACCATTTTAGGTCTTATAAAAAACACATCTGTTTATGGACTCGCCCATATCACCGGCGGAGGCATAACAGAAAATACCGTGCGCATCATACCTGAAACATGCAAGGTTTTGATCTACAAAGATTCATGGGACGTCCCTGCTGTGTTCACGTTTCTTCAGGATGCAGGAAAAATATCAGATATAGAAATGATGCGAACGTTTAACAGCGGGATCGGTCTTATCGCCGTTGTTAAAGACAATGATGTCCAGAAAATCATTGATCATGCCAGCATCATGAATGAAAAAGCGTTTCTTATCGGAGAAGTAGCCGAAAGAAAACCATCTGAAGATCAGATACAATGGGTTTAGGTCATTTGTGTTAATCCTGGGCATTGAAACATCCTGTGATGAAACTGCAGCATCGGTGGTGTTAAACGGAACCAAAATTTTATCTTCTGTTGTTGCGTCTCAGGTTCAACTCCATCATCAGTTTGGCGGTGTTGTTCCGGAGCTTGCATCAAGAAAGCATATTGAAGCTATAGTTCGGGTAGTCAATGAGGCAATAGACAAATCCGGCATTAAGCAAAAACAACTTGATGCGGTTGCAGTTACTCAAGGCCCTGGGCTTATAGGTTCACTGCTTGTCGGTTTTTGTTTTGCCAAAGCATTTGCGTTTGCTCTCGATATTCCGTTGATAGGTGTAAACCATCTGGAAGGTCACATCAATTCTGTTTTTTTAGAACCTGATCCACCCCCTTTCCCATTCGTCGTGCTCCTTGCATCCGGAGGGCATACAAACATATACCATGTAACTTCCCATACAAACTATGAAATCATGGGACAAACCCGTGATGATTCTGCAGGTGAAGCATTCGACAAGGTGGCCAAAATGCTTGGGCTTGGTTATCCCGGTGGAAAAATCATTGAAAAACTATCAGAAAAAGGTTCGTCTGACGCCATTGTTTTCCCAAGGGCATACTTAGACAAATCAGCGTTTGATTTTAGCTTCAGCGGCATAAAAACATCGGTAAATCATTATATCCATGCCCACAAAAATGAATATGAAAAGCAGAGCCCTGACATTGCCGCAAGTTTTCAGGAGGCTGTTGTAGATGTTTTATCCTATAAAATCATACACGCAGCAATTAGTAAAGGTTGCAACCATCTATCAATCGTCGGTGGCGTAGCTGCAAACAGCAGGCTAAGACAACGGGTTGAAGAAGAAGCAAAGAAAAAAGGAATTTTTGTTCATATTCCTTCAATTGCGCTTTGCGGAGACAACGCAGCGATGATTGCTGCTGTCGGATATCACTATTTGATTCAAAAAAAAGTGATGTGTCTTGATGGCGATGTCTTTTCGAGAGAAAAAAACAATCGTTAGCAAGTCACTGCTAACCGAACAGGAGTAAAGGACTCTCTTGTTTTAAACATGATGCTTCATAGATGTTGGGTGTCATGAACCGTTCTTCCATATATATCTTTTCTTATACGTCAGAATCCTGTGAATGGATGCCTTTGCTTTTTCCTGCGTATTTTTACTTTCAAGTATTTCACGAAATGCATGCTCAATATCAGGCCCTTTATGACAAATAAGGACCAGATCAATTTCTGCAGACAGGATTTGTCTGATTATTGTTTTGATATCGTATTTTTTTTTGACTGCCCCCATATCCAAATCATCGGTCATTACGAGACCTGTATACTGCATACGTTCACGAAGCATATCCCTGGCGATTAAAGTCGAAAAGCCGGCGGGCCAATCCGGATCAATGTTTTTATAAAGAATATGTGAAAGCATAATTCCGGCAACATCATGTTTGATCGCAGCTGAAAAAGGCGGAAGATCAAACGCTTCCAAGTCTGAAACGCTAAAATCAACACAAGGCTGATCTATGTGCGAATCAATCGTTGTTCGGCCAATCCCCGGAAAATGTTTGGCAACAGCCATGATGTTGTTACTCTGAAGATGCTTGATGATTGTGACACCCAGAGATGATACTCGTTCAGGATCATCTCCAAAGGATCTTCCGGCCATAATGCTTTGGGCACCTTTTAAAGCCACATCCATAACAGGAGCAAAATTCATATTGATCCCAACGCCTGTCAACTCAGCAGCAGTCGTTTTTGCAAAGTATTGCGCATCTTTTTCTCCTTTCATTAAAGGATTGCCTGGAAACTGTGTGAAAGGGTGTTTTAATCTGGCGACTTGTCCGCCTTCCTGATCAATGGCAATAAACAGCGGGGGCTGTCCGCATGACGCGGCATACGCCTGAATCGATGACGTCAGTTTTTTTATCTGCCCGGGTGCAGATAGATTTTGCGAAAAAAGAACAAGACCGCCAACCTTTATTGTATTGATAAGAAACTTAAGATCTTGATTAAACTCGGTCCCCTCAAAGCCAACCATCAATCTCTGGCCGGCCATCTGTTCATCTGTCAATCTCATCATGTTCATCCATATGCTCCAAAGTAATTATCAAAAATATTTTTTATCATTTTTTATTTTTTAGGATCATATCAATCATTATTTCAATATAGAATCTTGAAATTTTATATATGATAACGTATGGGTTATATCAACAGGAAAAAGGTGCAGGAGATTGGACCATGTTTATGATTATACGAAATATCATCAAAATTTTGCTGTGGCTGAGATACCGCATAACTTTTAAAGGAATAGATGCAGTCGCTGAAAAAGGAACAACCGGCATTTTGTTTTTGCCCAATCATCCTGCATTGATAGATCCCATCATTTTAAATACCTATCTCCATAAAACATTCAGACCCAGGCCTATTGCCGATGAAATTCAGATTGATCGGCCTTTGATTCGAACGTTTTCTAAAACTGTCCGGGCTTTGTCTATTCCCGATATGGCCAAGGCAGGCGCAAAAGGCGGCAATGAGATAAACCGGGCACTTAAGGATACGGTTAAGGCGTTACAAAAAGGCGATAATATACTGCTTTATCCTGCAGGCCATCTTGCTCACAGCATGTTTGAAGATCTTGGCGCTAACAGCGCTGTCGATTCTATTGCTCAAACCCTCCCTCATATTCGTATTGTTTTGGTGTGCACAAAAGGATTATGGGGAAGCAGCTTTGGCCATGGAAGTGGCAAAAAACTTAATCTAAACGGGGTCATTTTTAAAGCATTTAAAGCTGTTCTACTCAATGGCATCATCTTTGGACCACGCCGCGAGGTGAAAATAGAATTTTATGAACCTGAAGACTTTCCTAAATCAGGCGGACGTCAAACTATAAATAGCTATATAGAAAATTTTTATAATAAGGATGCTTCAAATGCCATATATGTTCCCTATACTGTATGGGAAAAAGGCGGTACAAGCATAATCCCTGAACCTGAATCCAGAAACATTGAAAATGATATAAGTACTGTTCCCGATACAACACGTGACATCATCATCGGTCATCTTAAGGAATTAACAGGCATAGAAAAAATAACCCCTGACTTACGTTTGGCACATGATTTGGGGATGGACAGCCTTGCAAGAGCTGAATTGATCGTTTGGATAAGCCAGGAATTTGGATTCCCCCAGGGCGATACTGATTCGATGCAGACAGTTGCAGATTGCATTCTTGCAGCATGCGGTCAAGCAATAGCATCTAACACAGGCGTAATAAAAGCTATCTCAAAAAAATGGTTTAAAGATGAACCCGGCACGCTGCCTGCGGTCATACCAGCAAAAGATAAGATAACCGATGTATTTTTACAGCAATGTTTAAACCATCCTGACCATGTTGTTATTGCAGATCAAACTGCCGGGGCAAAAACATACCGTCAAATCGTTGCCGGAATATATGCACTTTGCCCTGCGATTAAAAAAATACCCGGCAATCGTATAGGTATCATGCTGCCGGCATCAGCTGTCACAAGTATTGTTTATCTTGCTGTTTTGTTCTCCGGCAAGGTGCCGGTTATGATTAATTTGACCGTAGGGGAAAGAAGCCTTAAACACTGTATTAAACTTTCTGAAATTAACCACATTCTTACTTCCAGAAAATTAACACGTTCTTTAGAATCACAGAATGTTGTTTTAGATCCATTCATAAATAACTTTGTATTTTTGGAAGATATAAGTGCTGATTTAAGTAAGTTTAACAAAATATCTGCTCTGATTAAAAGCTATACATCGATTCGTTTGCTGCAAAAGGCTCATATACCTGAAACCGCGGTCATCCTTTTTACCAGCGGATCAGAAAACCTGCCAAAGGCAGTACCGCTTACACACGAAAATCTTCTTGCCAATATACGTGATGTTGGCGAAGGTTTATCTTTATTTAAAAATGACAGGCTTATCGGAATGCTTCCGCCGTTTCATTCCTTCGGACTAACAGGGACGCTTGTTTTGCCCTTATGCGCCGGCATAAAAAGTGTCTATCATCCAAATCCAACAGAAGCGATTGCACTTGCCGGTCTGATTGAAGCATATAAAGTCAGTATTCTGGTAGGAACACCCACGTTTTTAAATGGCATTGCAAGAAGTGCAACGCCCCAT
>JAGVGX010000078.1 GCA_020056865.1 Desulfobacterales bacterium | reverse complement strand
GATACTTTACTATACGGGTCGTTCTCACAAGATGGGAGAAGTCCATAATGGTGAAGCAGTTATGGATTGGATGCCCGATGAGCAGGAGCGAGGTATTACGATTACATCTGCGGTAACAACATGTCACTGGAAAGGCCAGGAGATACATATTATTGATACGCCCGGGCATGTTGATTTTACCATTGAAGTTGAAAGGTCGTTAAGGGTGTTAGATGGTGCGGTTGGTGTTTTTTGTGCAGTCGGCGGGGTTGAACCTCAGTCGGAAACCGTATGGCGGCAAGCGGATAAGTACCATGTCCCTAAAATAGCATTTGTAAACAAGATAGACAGAGTGGGTGCCGATTTTTTGGGAGTCATCGACATGATGAAAAAAAGACTCCAAGCCAATCCTCTGATATTACAGTTGCCTGTCGGGGCGCAAGATGCATTTGATGGCATTATTGATCTTGTCAAAATGCAGCAGATCATATTTAACGATGAATCGCTTGGTGCAACCTTTCAAACAGAAGATATTTCCTCCGAGTATCTGAAAGAAGCTCAGAAATACAGAGACCGGCTTATTGAACAACTTGCTGAGTTTGATGATAAAATTATGGAAGCCTATTTGTCAGAAGCCGAGATCTCAGAAACGACGTTGGGTGATGCAATCAGAAAATCTGCCATAGGGTTACAAGCCGTTCCTGTTTTGTGTGGGAGCGCCTTAAAAAATAAAGGGATACAACCTTTAATTGATGCTATTGTAAAATATCTGCCCAGCCCTTTAGATATTCCGCCAATGAAAGGGATACATCCTGAAACACAAAAAACAGTTGAGTGTGTTGCAAAAAAATCGGCGCCGCTTGCAGCCCTGATTTTTAAAGTTTCCATGTTAGAAGGCCGGAAACTTTCCTATGTCAGAATTTATAGTGGGAAGATGTCTTCAAAAGACGAGGTCTATAACCCTTTGCGCAAGCAAAAAGAAAAGATTTCTCGCATATTGGATATTCATGCCAACAAAAAAGAGCGGCTGGAAACTGCCAGTGCCGGAAGTATTATTGGTGTTGTCGGATTAAAAGCATCTTCTACAGGAGAAACGCTTTGCTCCGAGGAGTATCCTGTTATATTAGAAAATATCGGGTCTTATGAGCCGGTTATTTCCATTGCAATAGAGCCCAAAACCCAGGCAGATCAGGAAAAGGTTGATCAGGTTATTGAAAAGTTTCTTGCTGAAGACCCGACATTGCAATCAAGAAAAGATGAAGATACGGGGCAGACGATTTTGTCAGGTATGGGGGAGCTTCACCTGGAAATTATAATCAGTCGGATGCATCGCGAGTTCAAAACGGTTGTTAATGTTGGTAAACCTCAGGTTGTTTACAGAGAGTCAATAGCTAAATCCGCTGAATCGTCCATGATATTTGATAAAGAAGTGGCAGGCCAGCGTATGTTCGGAGGCGTAACCATAACCCTTAAACCTATGCCGAGAGGTACGGGTATAAGGTTTAAATCCCTTGTCAACGATCAGAAAATTCCGGATATTTTTTTGCCTGCCATTGAAAATGGCATCATCACATCTTTAGAAAGCGGTTCATTAAAAGGTTATCCTGTAGTTGATGTTGAAGCAATCCTTACCAGTGGATCATATAAAGAATCACTTTCAACAGATTTGGCATATACGGTTTCAGCATCAATGGCCTGCGCCGACGCCATGAAAAAAGGAGAACCTTATCTGCTTGATCCTATTATGAAGGTAGAAGTACATATCCCTGAGTCTTTTATGGGAGATGTTATAGGGGAGTTGAATTCACGAAAAGGTAAGATTGAGTCTATTGAGAATAAAACAGGTTTGCATGCGATAAGGGCTGAAGTTCCTCTGGCGGAAATGTTCGGATATTCTACCTCGTTAAGATCTGCAACTCAAGGAAGAGGAACGTTTACCATGCAGTTTTCACATTTTGATCGAACCTGATCCTGTTAGATGGGTCTGTTGTATTTGGCGATAACCGTTCAAAACAATTGATATATTTTTTTTGAAGTGGTTAAACTTCAATGAATTACAATGACATCATTGCTGATAAAACGTAAACAGACCCGCCGGATAACCCTTGGTAACGTAGCCATTGGCAACATGGCCCCCATTGCCGTCCAGTCGATGACGAACACCTGTACAGAGGATGTTTCGTCTACAGTTGCTCAAATAAAACGCCTTGAAAATGCCGGTTGTGAAATTGTCAGAGTTGCCGTTCCTCATACACAAGCAGCCACCTCAATTGCTCTGATTAAAAAACAGATCTCGATCCCCATTATTGCTGATATTCATTTTGACTATCGTTTGGCCATAGCATCCGCCAAAGCAGGCGCAGATGCTTTAAGAATAAACCCAGGAAATATTGGTGGTGGTAAAAAGGTTAAAGCGATTATCGATTGTGCAAAAGACGTTAATATTCCTGTAAGAATCGGTGTTAATTCCGGATCTGTTGAAAAGGATATTTTAAGAAAGTACAAAGGCCCTACTTCAGAAGCCTTAGTTGAAAGTGCTCTCAGATACATTGACATATTTGAATCTTTTGACTTTCATCAAATCAAACTTTCTATTAAGGCATCGGATGTATTGCGTACCATTGAAGGGTACAGTCTGCTTGCTTCAAAAACAGATTACCCCTTGCATATTGGTGTAACTGAAGCAGGAACGCTTTTCCCAGGTGTTGTAAAATCTTCCATAGGCATAGGCATGCTTCTTGCAAAAGGAATTGGCGATACGCTTCGCGTTTCATTAACAAGAGATCCTGTAGATGAGGTAAGGGTAGGTTTTGAGATACTTAAGGCCTTGAAAATTCGAAGTATCGGGCCTGACATCATTTCATGCCCCACATGCGGAAGATGCAAAATTGACTTGTTTGGCATTGTTGACCAGGTTGAAAATGCCCTTTTATCGAGTCCTGTGACCTTGAAAATTGCCATTATGGGTTGTGTTGTTAATGGTCCTGGAGAGGCGAAAGAGGCCGATATCGGTATTGCAGGAGGCGATGGCACCGGCATACTTTTCAAAAAAGGAAAAGTGGTGAAACAGTTCCCGCAGGACAAACTGATTGAGGTGTTGCTGAAAGAAATCGATACGTATCCAAAAACAATTGCAAAGGAATGAATTAAATGACTGAACATGATGATATGGATGCAAAAAAAGATTTTGAGAATGGATCATACAACAACGACAACCTGTCAAAGGATGAACTTGAGCTTATGAATTTTAGGAAAACAACCTTAAAAAGTGATCAAGATGAAGATGATGAGTCGCATGATGTCATTGAACTAACCGATCCTGTTGATGTATATTCTGAACATATGCATGAACTATCAGAATCAAGTGTTGAAAAAAACATGGAGGCAGGTACAGGTGAACTTGAACTCACAGATCCGCTTTTTGCAGAAGACAGCCTGGATCTTAAGGCCTTGAAACTGGAAAGAATTGAAAAGCAGGTCGATCGTTTGTACAGTGAATTTAATAGTAAACTAAAGTACGATGCTCACAAGGAAAAAATTATTGACCAACTTCACAATGAGTTGCAGGAGTATAAAAATGGTTTAATCAATAAACAGGTAGCGTCTATTACAAAAGATCTCATCAAAATTATTGATGATATAACCAGATTTACAAATTATAATATGTCTGATGGTAACGCTGACGTGAATGTTGAAAAGCTGATCAATTATATCAATCATATCAGCTCAGACCTTGAAGATATTTTAGTCATGCAGGATATAAAACCGTTTAGGTCTGATGATGATGTTTTTGAGCCGGGAAAGCAGCGAGTTGTTAAAAAAATTGAAACCGATGACCCATTGATGGATAAAAAAGTAGTGGAAAGCATTTACCCTGGCTATGAGCTTGCCGGTAAAATTTTACGCCCGGAAATGGTTGCGGTAAATATTCATTCAGGCCGGTCAACTGAAAAAGATGGAAAATAAAATAAGGTATTAAAATGAATAAAATTTTTGGAATTGACCTGGGAACCACTTATTCATCTATTGCATATGTGGACACATACGGAAAACCTGTTGTTTTGACAAATTCAGAAGGTCAGCGGTTAACGCCCTCAGTTGTTTTTTTTGATGAAGGCGATATTGTGGTTGGAGATATTGCCAAAGAAAGCTCAAGGATATATCCAAACGAAGTGGTCAGTTTTGTAAAGCGTGCTATGGGTGAACCGGATTTTCTTTTTGAATATGATTCAAAAACATATCGTGCTGAAGAAATTTCAAGTTATATTATTCGTAAGGTGGTTCAGGATGCTGAGAAAGTTCTTAATGAAAAAATAACGGATATCGTCATTACATGCCCGGCATATTTTGGTATTAATGAGCGGGAAGCAACGCAAAGGGCAGGTGAGATAGCTGGGTATCATGTTCGTGAAATTATCAACGAACCGACTGCTGCTGCAATTAGTTACGGATTTGCCGAAACCTCAGATCCAAAAACAGTGCTTGTATATGACCTTGGAGGCGGAACGTTTGATGTTACCATGATAGCAATCAATCCTGAATCCATTGAAGTGATTTGTACAGGCGGCGACCATAATCTCGGTGGGAAAGATTGGGATGACAGAATAGTTGCACACCTGGTACATGAATTCCAGAATGAAACCGGTACGAACGAGGATATCCTTGATGATCCTGATACCTGCCAGGACATTTTACTCTCTGCAGAAAAAGCCAAAAAAACATTAACCAGCAGGGCAAAGGTGCCAATTCCCATTACCCACGGCGGAGAGAGGATTAAAGTTGAATTTGATCGTATAAAATTTGAAGAGATCTCCAAAGATCTTCTTGAAAGAACAATTTTTTTTACAAAAGAGCTGATTGAAGAGGCAAAAAAAAAGGCTGCGATACATTTGATGAGATCATACTGGTTGGTGGTGCTACCCGGATGCCTCAGGTAGCAGAACGCATGAAAAAGGAATTTTCCGTTGAGCCTAAGGTGTATGACCCGGATGAAGCCGTAGCTAAAGGTGCGGCTATTTACGGATGGAAACTTGCACTTAAAGATGGACTTATTGATAGAATAGCTAAAAATAAAGGTAAAAGCGTAGAAGACTTTGATGATATTATTGAACTGACCGATGCAGTTGATATTTCTCCGGAAGAAATAAAAGATGCCGCCCAGCAAGTAGCCGATGAAATGGGCTATACGTTAGATGCTGTTGAACGATCTGCAGTAAGAATAACAAATGTTACAAGCAAAAGCTTTGGCGTTATCGTTCGAAACCGGCAGGATGAAGAGCTTGTGTTTAATCTCATTTTACGTAACACGCCCGTACCTGTTAGTGCAAAAAAAACATTTTACACAGGCGTTGCAGATCAGGAAAATGTGTTGATCCGTATTATGGAAAATGAAACCAGTGAGGCTACCATCCCTCCTGAGTATGCCATTGAAATCGGTACGGCACAGCTTGATTTACCTGCCGGCCTTCCTGTAGATGTTCCTGTTGATATATATTTTAAATTAAGCAAGGATGGCCGTCTTTTCATTAATGCGATTGAGCAAAAAGAATCACGGGGTGTTGATGTGAGTATTGATACCAGTGCCGTTATCCATGGCGAAGAGCTTGAAGCGGCAAAAGTTAGAAGTAAACAAACAATCGTTCATTGAACTTAACCTTCATCTATAATATTGAATTGTAATTGCTATGGAAAGAGAAAATTTTTATCTGCTCCTTGAGCTTTCAGTTGATCCCCCTGAAGAAGACCCTGAAAAAATAGAAAATGCAATAAAAAAACAACAGGCTCAGTGGAGCCGATTTCGTAACCATCCGACCAAGGCATTGATGGCAAAGCAATACATAAGCCTGCTGCCGGAAATCCGAAAAGTTATGGCTGATGCCGGACTACGAAGAAAAGAGGCGGAAAGTGCGAAAAAAAAGATGGTTACTAATGAAGGCGAAAAATTTTCTGAGATAGACAGGCACATAGACATTCGTATGAGCAAGGGGTATATTTCCGAAAAAGAAATTGTCAAGCTTGCCGGTATGCACGCTATCGACAAAGATGATATACGAAAAAGAATACAATTAAAAAGGCAGCAAAAGTTTTCAGAAATAGATAAAACGCTCAAGCACCGTGCTGCCAAGGGATATATTACAGAAAAAGAGATCATATCCTTGTCAAAAGAGTATACTGTAAAGCCCGAAGATATCCGCAAAATGGCGACCTGCCCTATTAAAGATGACATATCCATATTGTCCTCCAAAGCCCGGCTGTTAGACAAAGCCATTGAAAAAATAATTAAAGACAATTTAAAAATTGTTGGCAATTCCTCTCTTTATGAGTTTCTTGGTCTTCCTGCTGATGCTATTCTTGAAGGATTGCAAGAGGCAACAGGGAAAAAAGAGAACCAGCTTCAGAAAATAAGCAAAAAAGATGCTTTTGTAACGGCAAGCAGTATTCTTATCGGCCATTGCATGACGATTTTCAAAACCGAAGAGACCCGTCAATCTTACGATATGAGCCTCACAGGATCTTACCTTTCCGAGCTTGATTCAAATATTGATATTGCAGGAATGGATGGGATGATTCGATCTGAATACTTTGATATGCTTGTTAAGACAGCCGAAGAGCTTGGCATGGATACAGATGATGCTGTTAAATACATAAAGGAGTACTGTCGGAAGAAAAAACTGACAATTCAAACGGTAAAGAAAACGTCTTTTTTGAATCGTTCTGGCATGGTTATCGGTGCAGTGATAGTTATTGTTTTTGGTGTAACCGGGTTTATTTATTTTAATAATAAATGGGATATAAAAAACGAATACAAAAAGGTTGTGCTAACCGTGAATAACGAGCAGGATCTTAAAAAAAAGGAGCAATTGCTTCAAGCGTTTCTTAACACACATACGAAAAGCCCATTTACTGATGATGCCATAAAAAAGATGGAAGATATCCAAAACATTATCAATGAGAAAGAGTACAAATCATATGTTGAAAATATAAACAAATTAATGGCTGAAGAAAACTATAATGAAGCTGTTAACATCTGTGAACAGTTTCTTAAACTTTACCCGCAAAGCCTTTATTCCGAACAGGTAAAACAAAAAATTAAATTATTATTGGATTTGATAGAAGAAACACATTTTAAAGCGTTGGATGCTGTTGCAAGTCTTGATGTTACAGAAAGGCTTGCAGCATATATGGCATATTTGAAAAAACACCCTGAAGGAAGATATGTTAACAACGTTATGGATTTAATCGAGAAAATGAGTGAAGAATATTATATTTTTGTGGAAAGAAACATATCAGTATATGAAAAACAGGAAGACTGGGCAAACGCGGTGCAACTGTGCAATAATTTTATTGATATTTATGGCCATGGCAAACGATCTGAAGAATTCATAATCCAAAGAGATAAATTTCGAAATATATTATGGGAAAATGAGACTTTTGCACGTTTAATGAAAAAAGCAGAAGAAATGGGCAACAACTTTAAAGAGGCAAAACAGCTTTATTCGGATTTTTTAGGAGCGTATCCCAATGCACATATCAAGGGAAAAGTAGAAAATGAGTTGGCCAGGCTGGAGAAAATGGAGAAAACCGCTATCCTTGATGAGCAAAAGATTCATATGAGACGTTTAATAAAAACCTCGGGGGGGCGATTTGTTGAAAGCAAAGAAGGCGCAGTCAAAGATAACCATACAGGTCTGATATGGTGTTTGATTGATTCGACAACCGATACAGGCCTGTGCATGGATTACGAGTCGGCTATTTCGTATGTGAAACATTTAAAAACAGGCGGGTACACAGACTGGCGTCTGCCTTCATCTGATGAAATTGCAAAGATATACAAAGTAAAGCCTTTTTTTCCTCAAGGCGAAACTCAGTGGTACTGGACATCAAAAAGCTATCCCCGTTATGCAAGTGGTTGGAGTAAAGTTGTAGATACGGTTGCATCTAAAAACGAATCGCAGTGGGAAAATGTTCAGAAAGATTCACGAGATTGTGGTTCAGTTCGTGCGGTAAGGCCTTAATCCCCCTTTTTTAGATAACGCGTTTATGTAAAATTATCTTTGTATATCTGTTCCTGCTCATCAAGTATTTTGTTTATGATTTTCATGTTTGTCATGGGATTCATAATTACACATCGAAGAACGACAATGTTATTTTTTCCATTGTTGTCCAAATACAATGTTGTTCGTGATACAAAACTGTTCCCGGCTTCCCGCTGCATTATCTGAATACTTCTGTTGATTTCATTTAACTGGTCATTGATACGCCTTTTTTGTTTATCATCAGACGTAGCAAGTTTTTGCTGAATATCGACAGGACACACACGATATGTAAGTATGTTGAGTTCAGGAGGGGTAATCAACTGGAAAGCTTGTCGTTTGTTAATTTCTTTAGCAAATTTTTTGGCAGTTTCAATCCCATGATCAACAAGAAGAGCATAACCTTGTTTCCCAATTATCTTAAGTGTGCTGTCTAATATCAGAGAACAGGCTTCTCTTGATCCTGCAATGGATTTGATCCCCAGATCGACCGAACCCGGACGGTTTACATATTTTGCATGGTATATCACGTGATCCATGATTTTAGGGTTGTTAAAGTAAACCATACCGCAGGACATAGGCATAAAAAGCTGTTTGTGCCCATCTACGGTTATGGAATCAGCAAGCTCTATGCCATACAGTAAGTGCTTGTACTTGCTTGACATAATCGTTGGCCCTCCCCATGCAGCATCAATATGAAAGTATATGCCTTCTTTTTTGCAGATTTGTCCAAGGTCATAAAGCGGATCAATGGTTCCAGTTTCCGTGGTCCCCGCAATTCCTACAATCGCTATAATTTTTGTTTTTACTTTTTTGTCTTTCCGGATGCTTTCAATGGTTTTTTTGAGCGTATTCAGATCGATTCTGTTGTTTTTATCTACATCTACAGCAATAACATTTTCATTGCCAATCCCAAGAAGGCCGCCTGCTTTTCTTAAGGAAAAGTGACACAGCCTGGATACAAGGATAACACACCTGTCTATTCCATAAGCCTTGTATGCAGCATGTAATCCATCTTTTTCAACACCTTTAAAGCCATTTGTGGGTAGTAAAAGCTGGTCTCTTGCAATCCACAATGCAGTAATGTTGGCCAATGTCCCGTCTTCGACAAAGCAGCCGAGTGTTGTTTGCGAATCCTGAACGTACATGTCATAAAAGTCTTCATCTTTTCCGTAAAGCAACCGGTGCATTTTTGCAAGAACCTGCTTTTCAATAACTGAAACAACCTTTGAGGTTTCAAGTTTGACCACGTTTTGATTCAGTGCTGTAACGATCGCCTTGAGATGGACCATGAAAAAGGGGATGGCAGATGTCATATGACCTATAAAATAAGGCGAAGCTACATTAACGGCATGGGGGGCGATATCTTCTATAAGATCAGTTATAACCTCTTCTAATTTTTTTTCAGGATTATCTTTTATCACAGTACTTCTGAATCTGTTGGACATATCGTTCAGGCTTTCAGGCTTGGTAACACCCACATGTGTGTTCAGAAACTCGTGAAGGCCAAAAAGGATTTGCCGCATGTATTTAACGAGAACAGACCTGGACTCTTCATTTTCAGGAGATATAAATATTCTTCTTAACGTCTGCCAGTTTGCAACAAGCTCTTTTTCCACTTTTATGGAAGGTTTCTTATTCATTGTTCTTTTTTGTCCCTTGGGTTCCATGGTTGTTGTTTTTTTATATCGGCACAGCGTATATAAATTGTTAGAAAAAAGCAAATCCGCTATCTGCGATATGGATCGTTTGATAAATAAAAAATCAAAAAGAGTATACCCCCTGATAATGCCGTCATACTGCTGATTAAAAATAGCCATGGTACACTGATTTTTTCAAACAAATAGCCGTTTAAAAAAAAACCGGTCATCATCCCCAGACCATATGTTACAGCGTTGTTTACTGCCTGGCCGAAGGTTTTATTCATTTTAGAGGACAACGCATCTATGTAAAGTATGCTTGCCATGTGAAATGTACCGTAAGTGATCGCATGCAATATCTGTGATAAAAAAATAATAAATATCGATTCGGTGAAAAAAAGTATGAACCACCTTAAAGATGCTACAATAAAAGATGTTAACAAAACCTTTTCTATAGAAAATCTTTTAAAGATCATGTCTGATTTTATCATTACCAAAATTTCGGCAATGGATGCTATGGCCCATGTGGCTCCAATAAGCACGTTGCCATAACCGGAATTTGAAAGGTGAATTGAAAAAAACCCATAATATGTTCCATGACTTACAAGCATTAAAAAAGCGCAGAATAAAAAAAAAACCATACGTGGAGTCATGAAAACGGTTTTATTGGCGGCATGGTTTTTATTTTTTTTTGTTTTGATCTGAGGGATGTTTATGGCAATCAACGCCTGGATAATTGACACAGCCAGGATATAACCAATTATTATTTTTATGGAATACATATCGATGAGTTTGCCAAACAGCATAACCATCAGAATAAAACTTATGGAACCCCAGGCCCTGATGCTACCGTAGCTTTTCTTTTCCCTGCCCAGAATATCCATTGTAAAAGCTTCAAGAAAAGAAATGATAGGTGAATAAAATACTCCGTAAAAAATGCTAATAACAAGGATATGCCAGAAATCGACGGTATGGAGAAAAAAAAAACCATATGACAGCACTCATGCAATTGCATAGTATATATATGGATTTTCTGGTTTGGAACCGGTCTGCAATAATACTCCATAACACAGGGAATAATATCATGGATGCTGATCTTAATGCTGATAAAACACCTATTTGAAAGCCACTAAACCCGATGTGATAACAGTATAAATTAAAATAAGGTAAAAAAATACCCATTATTCCAAAGTACAAAAAGTACTGAGCGCTTATAATGGGCTTAAATGAGTCGAAATTTTTCTGTTGCATATACGTAACATATTCAGAATTAATTTTTGAGAGAATACATGTGGCAAGCGCTACTCCTTAACATTTAATCCGTGTTATCGGGCGTTCTTGACATAAAATGTATTTTATCATATAGTAAGCAGGTACAATTTACAAAATATTTCGGCAAACAGACAGGTCAAACATATTACATAGGCACTTGGATATACCTTAGTTAAGGAAAAAAATGCAAAGGGATACTATCGCAATAAGATGGCATGGAAGAGGGGGACAAGGAGCAATTACTGCTGCAAAGATCGTTGCTACAGCCGCATTTATGTCGGGTTATGCAGGTGTTGTCATGGCACCGACCTTTGGTACTGAAAGAAGGGGTGCACCTGTTTTTACCTCTTTGAAGATATCAAAAACTAAAATATATGAT
>JAGVGX010000015.1 GCA_020056865.1 Desulfobacterales bacterium | reverse complement strand
CCACGTTTTTAGTCCCCTTTATGCTTTTTGCTATATCTTTAAGTTCTTCTTCTAAACGGTTTAATAAAAGAACATGTTTGTTAATTGTTAACGTTACGTTTCCGTTTTCCGATTTGACAAGTACATTATGTCCCTGTTTGGATAAGGCCACTTCAATTTCCGATGACAGTTTAAAATCTTTTACTGCCTTTCGTGACTGCTTGCTGATTTTTAGAACGTCTTTATCCAAATGTTTAATAATTAAATCAAATATTTCTTTTTCACTCATTGTATTTGAAGGCGCAATGATGTCATACAATGACGCATTCCATGGGTCATGTATTTTATGGAGCTTGTTTACCCAAAAAGCGTTCTGCTCATCCTTTTTGAGTATTAATTTGACAGCTTCTGCTTTATTAAGATGATTTTCTTTTTCTGCGACACAAAGCCTGAATTTAATATCGGCAATGATGCATACGCGAAGGATATGCGTTACTTCTTTTGGTATGAGATGGGTAGTAAACCCATCGATAATCAGGTTGTCTTCAACAAGAATATTAGCCAATGCAAGTTTGAGATATGCAATCGAACGCTCCTTTTCATGCGTAAATCTGTTGAAGACCGATACACTGGTGGAAAACGCCTTTTTGATTCTGGGTTCCTGGATGCCTGACATACGGCTGGCCTCGGCAATAATATCGGCGTCTTTAAAATGCGTAAACCCGGTTTTTTGGGCTAACTCCATGAGCAAATGGTTTTCTCTGCAGAAAATACCGTTAAAAATGCTAACAACAGCCATGATAAACCCCCTTTAAGTTTTTAGGATCTAATCGCCAACCTGTCATTGTAGATGAGTGGACAATTTGTTTCTTCATTCGATGCTGTATGTGTTTTATCATAAATAACCGAAATAGCCATGTCCATTGTTGGATGAATATGATCCTCTCCGATTTTTTCCGGAAGATGTGTGCGTTTAAATACGCTCATGACCGATTCGTTTACACCGCTCAACGAGATATCTACTCCGGCACTTCTTACCCTGTCTACGAGTAATGAAAGGGTTTCTTCACCCGATGCATCAATGTCGTTCATTCCGTTTGAAACAATAACGATATGTTTAATATCCTTTTTCTTTATCATGATTTCCATTATTTTATCTTCGAGATAACTGGCATTAGCGAAGAAAAGAGGCCCGTCAAAACGTATCATAGCAATATATTTGCATTCATTCAGACCATGTGTTGTGGCGCATCTAAGTGCCTGATCATTTGCTCTTGAAAGAGAAACGACTGTAGGCCTCATCATCTTGTAGAGAAATACACATAAGGATAGGACCACACCGATTATAATTCCCTTATCTAAGTGCGGTGCGAACACCAATGTGCAAATAAAAGTGATAATTGAAATAGCCCCATCGTACCACTGGGCCTTCCATGCATGAATAAAACCACTGACATTGACGAGACCGATGACAGCCATCATGATGATGGCTGCCAGAACCGATTGTGGCAAATGATAAAGAAAGGGCGTAAAGAATAACAAAACAATGACTACGGCCAGGCTGGTAAATACACTGGATAATCCTGAGACAGCACCGGATTGAAGATTTACGGCGGATCTGGAAAACGAACCCGACGTAGGATAGCTTTTCCCAATGGAACCTAAAATGTTTGCGAGTCCCTGGCCGATCAATTCCTGGTTTGGATCTAAGCGTTGGCCGGTCTTTCCAGCCATGGCTTTGGCAATTGAAATGGCCTCCATGAAACCGAGCAGCGAAATAATAGCGGCGTAGGGGAAAAGGTATCCAAGAACTTTTAAATCGATTTTTGGTATAGAAAAAGAGGGCAGCCCTTCTGGAATAACACCCACGACGGTGCCCCCTCCCACCATAACGATGCGATCTTCGTTTAAAGGGTTATTCCCGACTTTAATCAGCCAGGTTCGGGTATTACATGTTAAGTTGTCGGCATGAGATCGGGGAAAAAAGATCATTGAACCATCTGATTGCTGGCAGCCGGTGAATAAAATATATCGTAATTGTTCACGAATCGTGTGCGATTGTTCTTTAAACTGATTCAGTTTTATATTGATAATATCCACCTGATGTTTTGCATTTAACATCCCGGTCATATTATGATTTTTTTTAAAATTTGACAAGGATTCATGTGCCTTATTTCTTTCATCGGAAAGGGTCGATATTTCATTAATGGCTTGATTGAATTCTTTGATTTGGTTTTGTACGTCTTTGTTTTCAATTTGTGTCAGGTTTATATCGACATTGTGTTCAAATCCCATTGCCCATGATATTGTTACGGTAATGACCACGGCAACAAGTACGTTTGGGATTTTGGGAGAGAGCCACCTCAATCCATACATAATAGCAAAGGCAGCAATGCCCATAAAAAGAGTAGGCCAATGGGTATAATGAAATGCGGCCTGTACAACCCGGATAATTGTTTCATAATGATGTTCCGCTTTATCAACATAAACACCGAAAAGTTTTGAAAGTTGGGAAGAGGCGATAATAATGGCCGCAGCATTTGTAAACCCGTTGATAACAGGGTGTGATAAAAAGTTTACAACCAGTCCAAGCTTGAGAATACCAAGAGAGAGTTGAAAAATTCCAACCATAAGAGCCAATACAATGGCATAAGCGATATAACCCTGACTGCCAGCGGTAGCAAGAGGTTCCAAGGATGCAGCGGTCATAAGAGAAACAACTGCAACAGGGCCGGTGGCAAGTTGTCGGCTTGAACCGAACAAGGCCGCACACATAGGGGGGAGAAAAGAAGCATACAGACCATAATAGGGTGGAAGCCCGGCCAATTGGGCGTAGGCCATGGATTGGGGAATAAGGACAAGAGCTACTGTTAATCCTGATATAGTATCAGTTTTAAATGCTCCAAAATTATAATCTTTAAACCAGGATAAAAAAGGAAGTATTTTGTAGAGCATAGTCATCCTCAATGTTCAGTTTGTATCATAGATTAAAGTATTTTGACAAGTCAGTATCAGCTTATTGTAACGTGTGCTGGCATTATACATCCCATGTCATAATATGCTTCCGAAGGTTGCGTTTAATGTTTAAAACTCCTTTGGCCAGTATATACCATGGTAACATTTGCTTCATTGCATGCGTCGATGGACTGATAGTCATTTTCCGATCCGCCGGGTTGAATCACGGCGGTGATGCCTTCTTTAATACCTACATCCAGTCCATCTCTGAAAGGGAAAAATGCATCACTGACCATTGAAGCTCCGGATAGCCCGCCTTTTTGGTTAGAGACCATGTGGTCAATCTCGTTTTTCTTGTCAATATCATCGAGCGCATTGTACGGTATATTATAATTTTCAAAGCAATACCGGTCAGATAACTTCCGGTATGCCTTGTATCTTGCTATTTCAGCGACCCCGACCCTGTCCTGCTCTCCTGTTCCGATTCCGATGGTTACGAGATCTTTTACGTAAATGATTGAATTCGACGTAATACCTGATTCTACAAGCCATCCAAAAAGCAGGTCTTCATACTCTTTTTCAGTGGGCGATCGTTTAACCGTATATACGTTTCCTTTATATTCACAGGTAGCCAAAGGCAGGTCTTGTTTTGTTCGGGAAGTGGGTACAAAAGACCATTGTGAAATAATGCCCCCATCCATAAGGCTTTTAAATTCAACGCATCGTTTCCCCACAAATGTATGCAGTTTGCTGATGTTTCCTATTTTAATCACCCGGAGGTTTTTTCTTTTTGCCAGAATATTTACAGTGTTTTCTTCAAAATCAGGGGCAACAACAACTTCAGCGTACTGGTTGCCGATGGCTTCAGCGGTTGCTTTATCAATGGGCCTGTTTACGGCAATACATCCGCCAAATGCAGCCACACGGTCTGCCATATACGCCTTGGTGTATGCATCTTCCAGAGAATCAGACAATGCAGCGCCACATGGGTTGTTATGTTTTACAATAACTGCCGCAGGCCTGTCTGAAAAATATCGTAATATGTTTAACGCATTATCCGCATCCGTAATGTTGGTTTTGCCGGGATGCTTGCCGGACTGTAAAAGTTCAAGATCAGATGCCAGATATCGGCCAGGCTGTATCATTTTAGTTTCGCCTAACACCAGATTGCCGTTAATAAGTTTGTAAAGGGCTGCTTCCTGGCCGGGGTTTTCACCATATCTCAGCCCCTTTTTTATATTGTCAATGGTCCAGGAAACCTTTTCGTAAAACAGGGTTTGCCTGTTAACCCCATCAACAAAGCTTATTTCCATATGGGGTGTAAAATGGTCATCCATAATGGTTTTGTATATTTTTTTCAGATCGTCAGCCATTTTTAACTCCTGTTGTAACAGTTTGTTACATTTTCAATAGGTTGTGAGCTTAAAAAATCGGCAATAGCACGATCGTAAGTCGCTATGTGCTCAAACGCCTTTTGCGCAAGACGAAAGCGAAAGCCCAGGTTTAAAGCGCCGCCTTCGGCTTTCATTTGGGTAATAATATTTTTGTAATCCAACGGATCGACAACAGCGGCCACCCGCAAAAAATTTTTTGCTGCAGATCGGATCATGCACGGCCCGCCAATGTCTATGTTGCCTCTGGCCTGCTCAACAGTTACGTCTTTTTTTGCAACTGTTGCTTCAAACGGATACAGGTTGACAATCACCATATCAATGGGAAAGGCTCCGGTTCGTTTAAGATCTTCTGCGTGAGAGGCATTGTATGTTTCTGTAAGAAGCCCGAGATATATTTTAAAATCAAGTGTTTTTACAAGTCCGCCCTGGGTCTCCTGCTGGCCTGTGTAGTCTGAAACCTTTGAAAGGTTCGATGAGGCATTGCTTCCAAGAATTTCCTTAATGTGGTTATATGTTCCGCCTGTCGAAATAATGTTTATTTCCGGATTGATGTCTATGAGCCCAGGGATTAAAACATTTAAATTTTTTTTATCTGAAACACTGACCAGTACATATTTGATTTTGACTTGATGATCTATTTTATTAACAATATTCATATTCATCATATCTACCTTTTTCCTTCATGTTCCATTAGAAATTCATTAAAAAACAACTCCATGAATGCATGGCGTGTAATGGCCATGTGCTTGCCCGTATCTGTTAACATGCGATCTTTAATCTTGCTTAATTTAACCTTGTATTCCCTGTAGCCCGTATCCTCGATGGAATAGGATGTTGTTTGTTCAATATTGATATCCTGGTTATGAAGTTTTGCTCCTATCTCGCCGGCAAACAGAAACGCCCTTGCAACACCTATGGCTCCTATGGCATCAAGTTTGTCTGCATCGAATAGCACCTTTGCTTCTTTAGTTTCCGGGCTGTGAGAACCCCTAAACCGGTGCGTTGCAACACAATGTATAATATTTTCTTTTCGGCTTGTTTCCAGCGAAAGTTTGCGTACAATGGGTTCGGCCATTTCCGCTCCTTTTTTTGCATGGCAGACAGCGCCGTTTGATGTGTCTTGGTAGCACCTGCCGATGTCATGCAGGTAGGCGGCAATCATAAGCACAGTCATATCAGTGTTTTCTTTTGCCCCAATATGTTCGCACAATTTTGCAACACGAATGGTGTGCTCCCAGTCGTGGCTTCCTTTTGCACCGTTAAAAAGTGTTTTCGCTGTTATTTTTATTTCTTCTATCAAAAGTTGTTATTCTTTATAGGTGGCACTATGTCTCATTTTAAATTAATTTTCTTTTAATTATATAATAATGTCATGGGTGGTCAATTAAAAAATATATATATTCAAAAAAGAATGGCTGGTTTCATTCCATTTGTTGTTGACAAGAACAAATATTTGGTTTATTAGAGCAAACTAAAATTTGTACTAAAGTTTCCTTAGTTTTTTGTGGATACTCTGACTTCATTATAGATAATCATGCGTAGGATTATTTAAAAACATGGTACTGAAAGATCTTTTAGAACAACATAAGCCTGTTATTCTTAAAAAATGGATTGATGTTTTAGTTAATTCCTACCACGCCGATGCATCGCAATTTATAAAAACCAGTAAAAATCCTTTTGCAAATCCTGTTGGGGATACGATTTCACATGTTTTGGACTCGGTTCTTGATGCGCTTGTCCATCGCAGAGAAACCGACACCATTGAATCTTCATTGGACCTTCTTTTAAGAATCAGGGCTGTTCAGGATTTTACCCCTTCACAATCGGTGTCCTTTATCTTTTCTTTAAAAGATATCGTTAGAGGTATTTTAAAGAAACAGATCCCTACCGAAAAGATGGACATGGATTTGTATGACTTTGATTCAAGGGTAGATCAGCTGGGTTTGGTTGCGTTCGATATTTATATGAAGTGCAGAGAAAAAATTTACGATGTAAAGGCGAATGAGGAAAAAAACAGAACGTTTCGTGCATTTGACAGGGCCGGATTATTAAAGCAAGCAGATTGAATAAAGAGGTGATGCGGTGTGACGTATTCACACCGTATTCTGTTAGAAACTGAGTCTGGTAGAAAAACAGTGCCGCCTGAAATTATATTAGAGCGAGGTGAATTTATATGAACCAAAAGTACATGTTTCCCCTTGTAGCAGTTATTTTGCTCATGCTGCTATCATATGTAGGTGCTGCGGTGATGGGCCTTCAATGTCTTTTTGGTGTGGTCATCCCTTATGTGGCCATTGCTGCCTTTATTGTGTTTTTTGTACGTCGTGTAATGGGCTGGGCTAGATCGTCCGTTCCGTTCAGGATTCCCACAACATGCGGCCAGCAGAAATCACTTTCATGGATAAAGCAGAACAAGAGTGACAATCCATACACTTCAATGGGGGTTATTGTAAGGATGGCCTTAGAGGTCCTCTGTTTCAGGTCATTATTCAGAAATACAAAAAATGCGCTGAGTGAGGGAAAAACAATCGTCCATTCATGGGAAATCTGGCTCTGGGTGTTTTCCCTTGCGTTTCATTATTCTTTTCTTGTTATTCTTTTGCGGCATCTGAGGTTTTTTCTTGAACCGGTTCCCGCATGCGTGAGTATGCTGGAATTTTTCGATGGATTTATGCGGGTAGAATTTGTGGACAGTTTTATTCAGATAGGGCTTCCGGGGATTTTTCTTTCCGGCATGGTTCTTGTGGCTGCTGCAGTATTCCTTTTGCTCAGAAGAATATTAATTCCGCAGGTAAGATATATTTCACTTGCATCTGACTTTTTCCCTTTATTTCTCATTATCGGGATCGCCGGCAGTGGTATTTTCATGAGGTATATTGCAAAGGTGGATATTGTCGGGATCAAGGAGCTGGCCATTGGCCTGGTAACATTTCATCCGGTGATTCCTGAAAGTATAAGCGGGGCCTTTTATATTCATATTTTTCTTGTCAGTGTGCTTCTGGCATATTTCCCGTTTAGCAAACTGATGCATCTGGCAGGTGTTTTTTTAAGCCCTACAAGAAACATGCCCAATAACACGCGTGCAAAACGACACATTAATCCGTGGGATTATCCGGTAAAGATCCATACATATGAGGAGTATGAGGATGAATTCAGAGAGAAAATGATTGAAGCCGGTCTCCCGGTAGAAAAGGAGTTGACATGACAGATCTGAAACCTGAAGAATTGGTATCGAAAATAGATCGCAACCCCCCCTCAACCGGGTGGATGGACACCCCTGTTCATATAAGGAAAGGGATGTATTGTTACGCTTCCAACCCGAAAAGTGTTGAGTATCTTGGATTGCCGAATGCAAGAAAGTGGGATCCCCTTGAAGAGGACTGGAAGCTGCCTGAAAACTGGCAAAAGATTCTTCATGAGGGATTTAAAGATCGGCTTGAAAAATTTCGAAGCTTTAAGGTGTTTATGGATATATGCGTCCGGTGCGGTGCCTGCGCAGATAAATGCCATTTTTTTATTGGAACCGGTGATCCTAAAAACATGCCTGTACTTAGAGCAGAACTTTTACGATCCGTATACAGAAATGATTTTACAACCGCAGGGAAGATTCTCGGCAAGCTTGTTGGTGCAAGAAAACTGACCATAGATGTTCTAAAAGAATGGTGGTATTATTTTTTCCAGTGCACGGAATGCCGCCGCTGTTCGGTATTTTGTCCTTATGGTATTGATACCGCTGAAATTACCATGATGGCAAGAGAGCTGTTTAATCTGATAGGTCTTAATATCGACTGGATAGCCACTCCGGTTGCAAATTGCTACAGAACAGGTAATCATCTTGGCATACAGCCCCATGCATTCAAGGATATGCTCGATTTTTTTGTTGAGGATATCGAGACAATTACAGGCCTTAATGTTCAACCCCAGATTAACAAAAAAGGTGCGGACATTATGTTTATTACCCCGTCGGGCGATGTATTTGCCGATCCCGGCACCTATACCTGTATGGGGTATTTAATGCTGTTTCATTATTTAAAAGAAAAATATGGTTTGGATGTTACCTGGAGTACATACGGGTCGGAAGGCGGTAACTTTGGTTTTTTCACTTCCCATGAAACCATGAAACGGCTGAATGCAAAAATGTATGCCGAATCAAAAAGGCTGGGGGTTAAATGGATTCTCGGAGGTGAGTGCGGGCATATGTGGCGGGTTATTAACCAGTATATGGATACCATGAACGGGCCTGCCGATTTTCTTGAAGCGCCGGTTTCTCCAATAACAGGCACCCGATTTGAAAACGCAAAATCAACCAAAATGGTTCATATTGCAGAGTTTACATCCGATCTTATCCGGCACGGAAAGCTGGATCTGGATCCGGCGAGAAACGATCATTTAAAGGTTACATTCCATGATTCGTGCAATCTTTCAAGAGGGATGGGATTGTTTGAAGAACCACGGTATATTATTAATCATGTCTGTAATCATTTTTACGAAATGCCTCCAAACACCATCAGGGAACAGACGTTTTGTTGTGGCAGCGGATCGGGTTTAAACGCAGGGGAAAATATGGAACTGAGAATGGCTGGAGGACTTCCCAGGGCGTTTGCGGTAAACCATGTTCATAAAAAGCATGGCGTAAACATGCTTGCGTGTATTTGTGCCATTGACAGGGCTGCGCTCCCGCCGCTAATGGCGTACTGGGTTCCTGAAGTTGGCGTGACAGGGCTTCACGAGATGGTGGCCAATGCATTGGTTTTTCCTGGAGAAGCGGAAAGGCAGACGGACTTAAGGGGTGAGCCTTTAGGAGGAGATATGGAGGGCGATGAAGATGAATGATAAAACAAAAATCGTCACCGGATTGGTTATATTTGTATGCATTGTCATATCCCCTTTTTTGTACAATATGGGGAAAGCAACTTCAGCGCCTGAACCCAAACTTTCAGATAAGGCCAAAGCTGCAAAACAGTGTGTGGAGTCAAAGGCGTATATGAAGGCCGAGCACATGCAGCTTCTTGATTTCTGGCGGACGTCGGTTGTGCGCGAAGGAAACAGAATATATGCAAGCAGCAACGGCAATCAGTATAATATGAGTCTTTCCAGTGGAGAAGATTCATGCCTTGGGTGCCATACTGATAAAGCAGAATTTTGTGATCAATGCCACAATTATGCTTCGGTAACCCCCTACTGTTGGGATTGTCATATTGATCCGAAGGAGAAGAAGTAATGGAAAACAGCAGAAGAGACTTCTTAAAAATTGCAGGACTTTCAGCATTAAGCATTGGCGCAGGGAGCGCTTTTAACGCGTTTGCAGCGTCTAATCAGCACGATGCAACACCGAAACCGGGGTATTTGCAAGGGGAAAATGTGCTGACAGCAAAACGATGGGGAATGGTTATTGATTCTCGCAAGTTTGAATCTGCAAGTGATTTGGAACCGATTATCGAAGCTTGCCATTCGATTCACAATGTACCCCATCATAAAGAAAAAAACCATGAAATCAAGTGGATCTGGGAAGAAGAATTCCAGCATGGATTTACAGATATGCAGCATGGGTATGTTAACAAACGGGTAAAAAATCTTCCGTTTTTGATGTTGTGTAACCACTGTCAGAATCCTCCATGTGTTCGTGCATGTCCGACAAAAGCAACATTTCAGAGAAAAGACGGTATCGTGCTGATGGATTTTCACAGATGTATTGGATGCAGGTTCTGCATGGCAGCGTGTCCATACGGATCAAGGAGTTTTAATTTTAAAGATCCTCGTCCCATAGAGCATCAGAATCCAAACTATCCCACACGCATGAGAGGCGTGGTTGAAAAATGCAATTTTTGTGATGAAAGACTGGCAATCGGCAAGATGCCTGCCTGTGTTGAAGCTTCTAAGGGAGCGCTGGTGTTCGGTGATCTTGATGATCCGGATTCCGATGTGCGAAAGCTGCTCGATGAAAATTTTACAATACAACGCAAGTCGAGTTTGGGAACAGGGCCGTCTGTTTTCTATATACTATAAATAACAGGGTCTTATAATTTTTATATCAATTCGCATAAGAGGTGATTATGCTTGAAAATGCGCTAAAAGGAAACAAGAGATACTGGTCATGGATCGTGGTATTGCTTGTTATTATGGGAGCAGGATGTCTTGCCTATATCAAACAGTTTACGTTTGGTCTTGGAATTACAGGCATGAGCCGGGATGTTTCATGGGGCTTTTATATCGCGCAGTTTACTTTTCTTGTTGGTGTTGCAGCAGGAGGCGTGATGCTGGTGTTGCCTTATTATCTCCATAATTTTAAAACATTCGGCAAAATAACCATTTTGGGAGAGTTTCTGGCCATCGCTGCAGTATGCATGTGCCTTTTATTTATTATGGTTGATCTGGGGCAGCCGACCCGAGCCTTAAATGTTATTCTTCATCCAACGCCCGGATCGATTCTTTTCTGGGATATGATCGTGTTAAACGGGTATTTGTTTTTAAATATCATTGTTGGATGGAATGTGCTTGAAGCTGAAAGAAATTCCATGCCGGCCCCTAAATGGGTCAAACCGTTTATTTATATTTCTATTCCCTGGGCGTTCGGCATTCATACGGTAACCGCATATCTTTACTGTGGTTTGCCTGGAAGGCACTTCTGGCTTACCGCTATACTGGCACCGAGGTTTCTTGCTTCGGCGTTTGCGGCAGGCCCTGCGTTTTTAATTCTGCTTTGCTTTGTTATCAGAAAGGTAACGGATTTTGATGCAGGCAAAGAGGCGATTCAGACGGTTGCAAAAATTGTTACCTATGCCCTTATTGCAAATGTTTTCTTCTTGCTGTGTGAGGTTTTTGTGGCGTTTTACAGCAACATACCCGGGCACATGGATCATTTAAAATATCTTTTTACAGGGCTGCATGGTCACGGCATTCTTGTGCCATGGATGTGGTCGTCTGTGGTATTTATGGTGGTTGCGATTGTTTTGCTTGTGAATCCTGTTACCCGAAAAAATGAAGCTATTTTAGGGCTTGCATGCGTTCTGGTTTTTATCGGCACATGGATAGACAAGGGTCTTGGAATGATTTCAGGCGGTTTTGTTCCATCTCCCATGCATCATATAACCGAGTATGCACCAACAATACTTGAACTTGTGATTTCTTTAGCTGTATGGGGAACAGGGTTGTTGATTTTAACCCTTTTGTTCAAGATTGCCATTTCAGTTAAACGGGAAGTTGCCGCATAGCATAAAATTTACATATAACATTTAAAAAGGGTGGCTGTGAAAAACAGGTCACCCTTTTTTTAGTAATGGCTGATTATTTGAATCGATCCTGGTTGTCGAAAATATAAAGCCCATCGTGCGGCGCAAAACATGCCATGCTGATCCGCAGCTTCATTGCCAGTTCAACAGCAAGCGATGTAGGACGTGATACGGATAGGATCGCAGGGATGCGCGCTCTGGCAGCTTTTTGAACCAGTTCGTAACTGATGCGTGAAGATAAAATCAGCAAAGATATTTCTGGCAGCCTGTTTTTTAAAAAAAGCTTGCCAATAGCTTTATCCAGCGCATTGTGACGTCCAACGTCTTCTGCAATCGACAAAAGTTCAAAATCAGCGTTGTAAATCGCTGCCGCATGAGATGCTTTGGTTTGTTTTCTAAGTGGCTGTTTTGTTGAAAGATCTTCAAGACAAGCTAATGCCTTTGTTTTATTGATACGTGTTTTAGACACAACAGGCTGTATTTTTTGAAAAAGATCTTCAGCCAGTTCTTTGCCGCATATCCCGCAACTGGTCTGGCTGATAAACCCGCGCCTGTCCATGATGGATGCTATCTCATTTCGTCTGGATGATTTAACCGTAACTGTAACCACATTTGTGTCTTCTTCATTGCAAAAAGAAATGGTTTCTATATCGTCTGTTGTATCAACAATTCCTTCAGATAGACAAAAGCCTGCCACGTGTTCGATTTCTTCTCCTGGAGTGCGCATAATAACCGAATAGGCTTTTCCCTGAATGCGTATGGATAAAGGCTCTTCGGAGATAAGATGAAGTGTTTCGTCCATCTTCGAGTTTTTATCCCATGATATAACATTGTTTATGATAGTGGGTGTTGACATATTTTCCCTAATTATATCTTGCCTGTTAGCAGGCCAGGTTTTCCTTTGCCAAGAACAACAATTTCGGTTTGGCTTTGCAACAGATCGTCAATGTCTTCTATCATAACACGATGACCGGATTTTCGCCACCAGTTGGCAAGAACATTTTTTTCGCTATTTATAGCTTTTTTGTTTCGAACCAACGGAAAAGATAAACCCCTCCACCGATACAGACGATGATAATCAACCAGTGGTTTATGCCAAAAATTTCCGGGAGGGTAATTTTCCCGAACGTACCCCATTGAAGAACTGTTTTTTTGATGAATGGATACGCTTCTGCGAAAACTGCACCGCCTAAAAGCATACCGGCAATTCCCCACAAGGCATCCCATCTGCCTTCTCCAAGAGCACCGGCTGAAGTGCCGGGGCAATACCCCAAAATACCCCATCCAAGGCCAAAGAGTAAGCCTCCGATAATGTTGCCACCAAGTGTTGTGGGTTTTATACTAAGTTTAATTAACCCGAGATCATGTAATAAATAAGTGCCGACCATGGCCACCAATACGGTGGTAAGCATGAATTTAATAATCGTCATGTCCTTTAAACGCAGGGCGCCAAGCTGTCGGTCATATCTGAGGACTTCTCCTTTCTGAAGGAAAAACCCAAATAAGATGCCTGTGATGAGACCCAGCACAAGAATTTTCATGAACGTTCTCCTCTATAAATGATTTTAGCCATGGCAATTCCGCCAATGAAAAAACATACAAGGGCAATAAAACCACTGACAGAAAGTTGGAGTGTCCCGCTCAAGCCATGACCGCTCGGACATCCTCCGGCAAGTCGTGCACCGAAAAGAGAGATAGCGCCTCCTATAAACGCCCAAACCGCTCTTTTTGTGGTATTAGTGCCGAACCTTTCAGCCCACATATCAGGTACGCTTTTGAGTTCAAATGAAGCAGACAGGAGCGAAGAAATAAGAGCGCCAATGAAAATTCCCATCACAAACATCCACTGCCAATCTATTTTTGGTACATATTTGATAAAATATTCAAGCCGTGAAACATGTTCAGCAGCAAACATGTTCTCTATCATGCCGGCAGAACGAGCAAAGGTTGTCGAGGCACCCAAATATTTACCGGCAACCCAGACCGATAAAATACTAACGCATCCGCTACACGCACCAGCAACATAAGGATTCCAACGT
>JAGVGX010000277.1 GCA_020056865.1 Desulfobacterales bacterium | reverse complement strand
TGGTATTTCAGGATAAGAAATACACCATGAACCAGCTGATCAATTCACTTCAGAAAAACTGGGAAGGCAATGAAGAGATGCGACAGGATTTTTTAAATGCTCCTAAATATGGAAATGATGAAGATTTTGCAGACCAGTGGGCAGTAAAAGCCAGAGAGAAAATACTCGAAGCGGCCCGCACCGTCAAGGATGCCTGGGGAAGACAGTGGGATTTTGACGGAAGTTCTGTTATCGCTTATCAAGCCATGGCATTTGGTGTTGGAGCGACAGCTGATGGAAGATACGCTGCTAACATGCTTGCTGACGGAAGCCGTTCTCCCTCAACAGGTTCGGATGTTGAAGGACCAACTGCGGTTTTAAATTCGGTTGCCAAAATTCCTTATCTGCACACGGAGCTTTTTAACCAGCGATTTATGCCCCAGTTTTTAGAAGGTGAGAATAAGGCTTTGTTCAATGCTTACTTAAGAGAATGGTTTGACAAAATGACAATTCCTCATATTCAGTTTAATGTTGTTGACAGCAATATACTGAGAGAGGCTCAAAACAAGCCGGATGACTATCCAGACCTGCAGGTTCGTATTGCCGGATATAGTGCTTATTTTGTTGACCTTGCTCCGGAAACTCAGGAAAGCATTATTCAACGAACAGAACAGGCTTTTGCCTAAAACGATTGGTTTACTAAAACAGGTTGCGGATGGTTTTTATCCGCAACCTGTTTTCCTGCCATAGAACTAACCCTTTTATCATGCGATTTTTCTTTATCATTTATATTCTTTACAAAAAGAATTTGATTTAATGGATGAAGATACAAACATATATCACCACTATGCCGGGAAGGGAATTGTATTTAATATCCAGCGATGGGCGATTCAGGACGGTCCTGGTATGAGAACGACCGTTTTTTTGAAAGGGTGTCCATTGCATTGCACTTGGTGTGCGAATCCGGAATCACAAAAGATGATTCCTGAAATAATGACTCGGGATATCCTTTGCATCGGCTGCGGCAAATGCACTAAAATTTGTCCTCAAAATGCAATCTGTATGATAAACTCGCCTGATAAAGAGATGTTGGGTTCTTTTCTGAATAAAAGATCCGGAACAAATGATACCAATCAAAAAAAAAATGTTATTCGCAGCATTCAATGGACAAAATGCAATCAATGTATGAAATGCTCCGATGTCTGCCCGTCAAAAGCAATTATAGCCAGTGGGAAAGAAAAAAGTGTTCATGAAGTCATGGATACTGTCATCAAGGATATAGGGTTTTACCGTCACAGTAACGGAGGAATGACAATATCTGGAGGTGAACCCCTTATGCAGTGGCGGTTCGCTCTTGATCTGCTAAAAGCAGCGGAGAAAAAAGGCATACATACTGCTTTAGATACGACAGGATTTGCGAAATGGGATGTATTAGAACAGTTATTACAGCATACGGATCTGCTGTTATACGATATAAAGAGCGTTGACTCGAAAAAACATAAGGATCAAACCGGGGTGGGAAATGAAGTGATCATTGACAACCTGAAACGAGCATTAAAGATGAAGAAGGTATGGATCCGCCGTCCAATTATCCCTGGATTTAATGATTCAGTAGATGAAACAATCTCGCTTGCACGTTTTATATCCAGCCTTAATCCTATTCCAGATAAGATTTCGCTTTTACCATATCACAAATTTGCCGAATCGAAATATGAATCAATGGGGAAAATATATACTTATCGCAATACGGTGCCAGTGAATGAAGAAGGAATTCTTGAAATAAAAAAATTGCTGGAATCATTATGCCATGTGGCGGTTGATATTGGAAAATAGAGTAATTTGCAATGTGTGGGAACGGGTTAAAGTAAATAAACAAAGTTAAAACTTTAGCGCTATCCATAAATAATAGGCAGCATACAAATGCTTGTAAACAAACCTTTTTTATATTGGAAATATGTGATTCCTCGTAACTGGAAGTTTCCCATAGCATATAAGGGAAAAATTTTAACAAAAGAGGAATACAATGAACATTGGGGCAAGTGGGTTATATTAGATAAAATTGAGGAATTGGATAAGCTGGCAAAAGAGCTTGACCCTTATGTAGAAGATAGAAGTATTCAGGGAATAAAATACTCCCGGTCACCAGAAGATGTTTTTGGAATCGATGAATGTGTAATGTGTATATTTTGTGACGACAGGGAAAAAGAAGATGTCTGGTGTATATTCTCAAAATATGGGGTAAAGGTAAAAGCATGGGTATATGACAGAGAAGTTATTGACATGTGGAGCCAGGGAGGCATTCTAATAGAAAAATGGCTTGAGGCCCATGGTATCAAAGGTGAAGAAGCTGAAAAAATAAGAGAACAAACAAAAAAAAACTATGATAAATGGGTTTCTACAATAGGTAATAATAATAAAAATCTGTGGTCATTTGAGATGATATAAAATATATGGCCGAAGATACAACATGGAAAAATAGCAGGTAAAATAATGAACGATGCTTTATTTGATTTAGATAATTACAAGCCGGTCCCAGTTGTGTATCAAATGAGAGCTGCTATTTTAAAAAGGGTTCGTGAGAACAAGGACATTTTTCCGGATATTCAGGGTAGACAAGAGGCAAAAAAAGATGTCGCAAGAGCTTTGTTGTCCGGATATAATATATATCTTGTTTCTGAAGAAGGTACCGGCAAAACGAGACTGTCCAAATCTTTGACAAAACTTCTTGGTACTGTCCCGAAGATTAAAGGGTGCCCATACAACGACGATCCAAAGTGGCCGAAACGATTGCTGTGCCCGCGCTGCAAAACAAGTAAAGATCCTGTGCTAGAATATGGAATCGAATTAATGACACCGGATATGCGGTTTTCGCGTATCCAGGGCAATGAATATACAGACGAGGGAAAGTTATTAGGAATGAAAGATATTCATGCCATTGCCACAGGGAAAAGCCCGACAGATATGGAATCATTTGCTGCTACAGGTATATTCAGGGCAAACAGAGGGATATTGTTTGTTGATGAATTGCCTGCTGTTCGTACCAAGGTGCAGGTGTTGCTCCATCCTGTTGCAGAAGAAAAGAAAGCAGTATTAGAAGAGTATAACATTGAACACCCTTTGGATATTATTCTGATTGCAACAGGAAACCCCCAGGGTTTCTCTCATGTCAACGAGGTGCCTCGTCCTTTGCTTGACAGAATGGAACTTATTTATATGCCGACACCAGGCAAGGAGATTGAAATTGAAATAGCACTTTGTGAAAAATTCAAAACCACCCATATGGATTACGAATTGGAAAAACAAGAGGAAATAGGCATATCAAGTTTTACAAAAGAAGATATTCAACGGACGGTCGTGCTTCCGTGGTGGATTATGCATCTTATTAATGAAGCCATTGATTGCAGTAGAAAATGCGATGTTATTGATAAAAAGCCGAGTATAAGAGGAAGCTATCGTGCCTTTGATCATACGTATGCCAGTGCAGAACTTGAAAACAGAGATGTTGCTTATTTTAAAGATGCTGCAGACGGTTTGACGTTGGCTCTCAGAGGAAGGGTTGAGTTAAAACCTGATTTGATCGATTTTTATTCTCCTGAAAAGAATTTTAAACAGCTTGACGTTTTTGTGGCAGATATCCTTTGTGTTGCAGTAAAAAATCTTTCACATATACTTTTAGATGAATGCAATGTCATTGAACTTGCTGCTGACCTGAAAGCATTGACACGATGCGGTATTAAGGAAATTGTCAGTCAGCTTGAAAAACATACAGAGTTAAAAAAGGCAGTTAAACAAATGGTTATAGTTGCTGGTGAAAAAATAGACATGTCGCTTCTTAGTGAAACTGAAAGAGAGTTGTTTTCCAACCCGGAAAGTGCAAATGCGAATGTATATGGCCAGTATATTTATTCTGCAGTAGAAATGATTTATAATGCAGCCATTCATATGGGGGTGATCAGTTATGGTGATGTTGAAAAATCTATATATACGCCAGTTCTTGCGCCATGGAGCGGTATCCAGTTAAACATGGCAACACAGTGAATACAGAATATTGTGACATATGTCGTCAAAAACGACAGAATGACGCAGGGATTCTTTCTGAAATTGCCAAATCAGAAAACAGAACGGTAAAGGATTGGTTCCATCAGTTCAGAAAAGGGAGTAAAAGTCTTTTTGGCAAGTCAGTTATGGAGTATACTCGAAAAAGGATTGATGACACCTCGGATATCAATGAAGGCGAACAATCAAATGATGATTTAAGTGAAAATTTCAGATCAAAGGTTTTGCCTGAAGATGTGAATCATTGTCTTGAAAAATTTATTAAAAATGGTGATATTCAATTATCTGAAGGTAGGATACAGATAACCCATCGCGGGGCATTTAAAGTCGCAGGTTTGGTAAAACTTAAAATAGAAAATTCAGACAGAAGCAAATCCGGAGCGCATAGAACAAAAGATACCGGAGAGGTGTCTTATAAAGTTCCGTATTCGAGAAAAATGATTTTCGGTGATATGTTTAAACATATAGATATGAATAAAACCCTTATGAATTCACTTGTAAGGAACATGCAACAATACAACAAGCTACAGATACTACTGAAGCCTGAAGATTTTCATATTCACGATAAAACGTTTGAGGTGAGGATGTGTATCGGTCTTGTCATCGATGAGAGTGCAAGCATGGGTGATGACAAGAGAGCTGCTGCTATTGATATGTGCATGTCGCTTGGCAGATTAAAAAGACCGGGTGATGTACTTAAGGTGTTTTTGTATGCTTCACAGGTAAGACAAATCGATTTGTGGGATATCATGAATATTCAGCTTGCCGGCGGGACAACGGATATGAAAGAGGCGCTTTACGTGTCAAGGAATGTTATAAAAAAAGAAAAGGGTAATAAACAGATTTATTTAATCACGGACGCAGAACCGAATACGGAAAATGGTAAGTATATCGGTTTTGAAAAAGCGATGTCTGGGGTTAAAAAAGAAGCAATACTTTGCAAACGCGAAAGTATAACCATAAATATTATCATGCTGGATAATAATTCAAAATTGCAGCAGTTTGCCGCACATTTGGCGCGTATTAATGCGGGCAGGGTCTTTTTTGCATCTCCAACACATTCAGGCCATGTTGTTATCAAAGACTATATGGCTTCGGGTAATATTATGTGAAGTATCGAATGTGATGCAAAAAGAAACATGGTATACGGGTTTGTAATGTTATTTTGATGAGTTGAATTTATTATGAATTATTTGAGGAGGGTTGCAATGTCTGAAGAAAAAGAAAAAATAAGAGAAAAAGCAGACGATTGTCTGAAAGGTGCCAGAGCAGCACTTGACGCTAAATATTATGTTGAAGCAGAAAATAAATTTATGCAGGCGCTTGAGTTTCTCAAAGAGCTTGATGACCAGAAGGCTGTTACAGCATGTGAAAAAGACATTGACAAGGTTTTAAAAGACAATGCCATGCTGTCGCCTGTCCCAGCTATTGATAATCATGCCCATCCTCTATTCCGGTCTGATTTGAAGAAAAATGCGGGTCTTTATATGGCGGCCAAACATTTTAGGTTAAAAGATGATGCATTACCCGCTAATCTTGATGATATGCTGGAAGATATGGATCGTGCCAATGTTGAAAAAGCTTTGATTATGGCCTTAGATACGTCTAAATCCGATCACTGGGCATTTCAACAATCCATGACTACCAATGATGAAGTGGCCAAACTGGTTGCCAGATATCCGGATAGATTCATTGGCTATGGGTCTGTTGATCCGAGAAGGAAAGATGCAGTTGAAGAAGTAGAAAGGTGTATAACAGAATTGAACCTCAAAGGATTAAAATTTCATCCTGCTGCTGTCAGCACGTATCCTAATGATGAGAAACGGTTTTATCCTATTTATGAAAAATGTGTTGAGCACAATATCCCTATTCAGAGCCACTGCGGGACTACAGGTATGTATTTTACGAAAATAAAATATATGATGCCGCTTCACTATGATGATGTGGCTGTTGATTTCCCTACATTAAAACTCGTATTGCTGCATTTTGGTATTGGCGGGTGGCATAATCAGGCCATGTCTCTTGCTTTCAGGCATCCCAATGTTTACCTTGATTTGTCTGGGGCATCTCCTAACATTATTCCCAAAGAGCTTTCTATGGCTGCCAATACTCCTTTTTATCAGAACAAAATACTTTTTGGAACGGATTATCCTTTTGTCGGGATGCAGTCCTGGTTCAGAACTTTTAATAAAGTTAAAAGATTCAATTGGTCAGAAGATACAATGAAAAAAGTGTTAAGGGAAAACTTCCTTTATCTTCATGATTCAGAACCGGTGTCACCGCTTGATATATTAAGGAAAGAAGGGATAGATATACCTGAGGATGCCAAACGATAGCAACATCATTTAAGGAGAAATTATGAAAGGTAATTTCGACATTTTGTTTCAACCTGTTAATGTGGGGACTATTGAAATAAAAAACAGAATTGTTATGGCCCCGATGGTAACGAATTATTGTGAAACTGACGGTTCAGTTACAGAAAGACTTACGTCTTTTCTTGAGGCAAGGGCTAAAGGAGGCGCAGGCCTTATCATTGTTGAGGCCGCCTATGTACATCCAAGTGGCAGAGGGATGTCTCATCAGCTTGGCATTGAAAAAGATAAACTGATTGGCGGGCTTAAAACGCTTGTAGACCGCATACACAGTCATGGAGCGAAAGTGGCTGTTCAGTTGTTTCATTGTGGAAGACAGGGATCTTCTTTATTAACAGGGTCTCCTCTGATGGCGCCGTCTGGTCTGCCTTGCCCGGTATGTCAGGAAGTTCCTCAGGAGATGACACCTGATGATATCCACATGATTGCCGACGCATTTGGTCGCGCGGCCGTAAGAGCAAAAGAAGCCGGGTTTGATCTGGTTGAAATACACGGCGCTCACGGGTATTTAATAAATCAGTTTCTTTCACCCTACAGCAATAAACGAAAAGATGATTACGGGGGATCTTTCGAAAACAGAACCAGGTTCCCCTTAATGATTTTAAATCGGATCAGAAAAGCGGTTGGCAATGATTACCCG
>JAGVGX010000074.1 GCA_020056865.1 Desulfobacterales bacterium | reverse complement strand
CATTGTGCGGCTTATTTTGGGAAGAGCACATGTGAATGGCGGTGAAGATCATCATACCAGAGCAGCCAATTTTTTTAATACGTGGCTTTCAGAGCGCGTCCTGATCCTGGATAACCAGCCTGCTATTTACAGGACAACGATTGAATTTTCTATACAAGGCCGGCCTATGGTTCGTCATGGCATGATTGCTCTTGTAGGTCTTGAACCTTTTGATAAGAAGGTGGTGCTACCTCATGAAACCACATACTCCAAGGTTAAGTCTGAACGGCTGGGTTTGTTTAAAAAATGTCATGCCAACTTCTGCTCTATATTTTCGATTTATTCTGACCCGGATCAACGGGTCGAAACCATATTAAAAAACCAGACAGCAGGCAAAGCTCCTGACATGGAGTTTGTGGATGACGAAGGTCACGTACACAAGCTGTGGCGGATTACAGACCCTTATGCACAATCGTGTATGGGTGATGAAATGATGGAAAAAACGATTTTTATCGCAGATGGCCATCATAGATATGAAACAGCACTCAACTACAGGGACTGGGTTTCTGAAAACGATCCGCATTTTGATAGCAGGCATCCGGCCAACTATGTAATGATGTATCTTTGCTCCATGGAAGACTCAGGCCTTATTATACTTCCTGCACATCGCATACTCAAAGGGATTCCGGAGCATAAACGCTTTGAATTTATTCAAACGTGCAGGCAATATTTTGATATTATCTCCATACCCTGCGGGAAAAATCTTCAGAAGGCTAAAAATGAGTTTTCTGAAGTTCTCCACTCAAATCTTTCCAAAAATATTATAGGGGTATGTATCAGGGATATCCCTGAACTGTACCTGATGACACTCAAGCAGAACGTTATGGATAAGATGTTCGGCAATGAACTTTCAGAAGCAGTACGACATCTTGATGTAACGGTATTAACCCGCCTTGTTTTCATGGAGGTGCTGGGTTTTGATCAAAACAGTCTTGATGATGAAAATCTCATTGCCTATTCAACCCGTGAATCAGATGCCATTGATGATGCGATTTCAGGCAAGGGCGATATGTCATTTATACTGAACCCAACAAAAATTGAACAAGTAAAAAGAATCGCTGAAGAAGGGCAAAAGATGCCGAGAAAATCTACCTATTTTTACCCCAAGGTTATCACAGGGCAGGTAATTAACCCTTTAAAACCTTAAATAAAAGGTTCATACATTTTTGTTGTTTCATCGGTATACTGACCATTGTCTTTGTATATAATCAAAGGGAACGCAATGTGAACCCCTGGTTGACCGCCCTTAACTCCTTCTACGATGGCCAGTTCTGCTTCGGTATTATTTTTAGAATGGATGCAACGGATCTTTTTGGGTTCAATCTGACATGTTCTCATTTGTGCCAGGACTTCGACCATACGTCCGGCCGGATAAATGATCATCAGTCTTCCTGAAATATCAAGCAGTCGTCCTGCAGCTTCAATCACATCAGCCAGTGTTACCTTTATTTCGTGCTTTGCCACAGCCTTCTGCTCATTTGCACTTATTCTTCCGGAGTTATTTTTTCTGTAAGGAGGATTGCTCAGAATCAAATCAACATGTCCAGAAAATTCCGACTTGCAAAGCGCCTTCATATCCTTACATATAATGGATATTCGTTCTTCCATCCGGTTTTCTTCCACATTAAGCTGCGCAATCTGTGAGAGCCGCTCTTGTATTTCTATCCCATAAATTTTTATTTCCCGATAGCGTGATGCAAGGATAAGAGGAATGATGCCGCAGCCGGTTCCCAGGTCAATAACCCTGTTGCCCGGATAAGGGCCAACATGCCCTGCAAGTAAAACAGAATCAATAGAAAAACGATACCCATTCTGGCTTTGGTTAACACGGATCAGGCCGTTAAAGAACGTGTCTTTTGTCAGTAGTTCCATTGACACCTCAATATTATAAAAAATTGCATAAACCTAATCGGGTCATTTAGATAACTGTCCTACGGTAAATTTAATATCTTTTATTACCTCTTTTTTTAAGGCATCGTTTATTTTTTTAATTATATTTGTTTTTAAAAATTGAAGCTGATGCAGCCATGTTGGACTTTCCACATAAACAACAAGCATTTTTTTTTTATAGGAAGCAGGTGCGGTATTTTCAGCGATAAGATCGCCTACAATATCTTTCCAGCACGCATAAACCATTAACATATCCTGATTGGATTCATTGCTTGCAGAAGATATGAGCGTATCATTGATAATCCTGCCTATATGTACAAAATCGCTGTTAATTTTTTTTTTCTGTTTCATGGGCTTAAAAATAGATACCGCACGTTGAGATGTCAAGAAAAACCATTTTATGGTTGTTAATCCTTATTTTACTTGACTTGGTTTTTGACAACTTATAATAATATCACATTAATTTTAATCAAACACTTAAAAATAGGATAATGATTATGAACTGGGATTGGGATAAGCTTAAATCACAACAGGTCGGCAGTGGTGGCAGACCTCCTCAGCTTGATGAATTTTTAAACAAGCTGAAAACGATGAAAATACCAGGAGGGCCTCTTGTTATCATCATCGTCATTGTGTTGTTAATCGCATCCTCAACATTTTACACGATTGGTGTGGATGAGGTGGGTATTATTCAGCGATTTGGCAAATATGTACGAACAAGTCAGCCCGGCCTGAACTTTAAGCTTCCGTCAGGTATTGAAAAACTAACTAAAGTTAAGGTCAAACGGGTTTATAAGGAAGAATTCGGAGACGATGGTGTATCGGAAAACACGAGACAAAAGCGTTCTTATTCAGGAGACAATGAAGAGCAGAGCGTATCTTTAATGCTTACCGGAGATTTGAATGTGTGCCTGGTCCCATGGATTGTCCAGTACAGGATCAAAGATCCTTACAATTTCATGTTTAAGGTAAAAGATGTTCAACAAATTCTTATTGATATGTCGGAAGCCTCTATGCGCCTTGTTGTTGGAGACAGAAGCGTAAACGAGGTTATCAGCAAGCGCGAGGAAATTGCAATTGAAGCCAGAACTGTGCTTCAGAAAGAACTCGATAAAGCAGAAACAGGCATCAATATTGTAACCATAGAAATGAAAAAAACCAATGTTCCGATCCCTGTACAGCCTTCATTTAATCAGGTTAACCAGTCTGTTCAGGAAAAAGAGAAAATGATATATGAAGCAAATGAGGATTATAATAAGGCTATCCCTGCTGCAAAAGGTGAAGCGGACAGAACCATAAAGACCGCTGAAGGATATGCATTAGACAGAATAAACAGAGCAAAAGGTGATGCGGCGAGATTTACATCGGTTTATAATGAATATGTTAAGGCGAAAGATATTACCAAAAGACGGCTTTATCTTGAAGCGTTGAGAGATCTTTTGCCGAAGTTAGGGAAAAAATTTATTATAGATGCGGATCAGAAGAATCTTTTGCCATTGCTTAACCTTGGCATACAGGAAGGTGGTGAAAAAAAATGAAATACAAAGGTGCACTATTAGCTGCTGTTGCTGTCATATTCATTGTTTTATACGGTTCAGCCTTTACTGTTGATGAGACTGAGCAGGTTATTGTAACGCAATTCGGAAGAATTGTCGGGGAGCCGATTACCGAGCCGGGACTGCATTTCAAAGTTCCTGTGTTACAAAATACGAATTATTTCCCGAAAAATCTTCTCACATGGGATAGTGACCCCGGTCAGGTGCCGACATTGGAAAAAACCTATATATGGGTGGATTCTTTTGCCAGATGGAAGATCGTTGATCCTGTTAAGTATTTCCAGACGGTGAATAATGAAACAGGCGCACTTGGAAGGCTTGATGATATCATTGATCCTGCTGTCAGAAATTTTATAACATCCTACAATCTTATTGAAACTGTTCGAACCAGCAACAGAAAACTCGATACACTTGATGTTGACAGTGAGGCCATAGAAACAGATAAAACGAATAGACAGACATATTCCATTCATACGGGCAGAGCAAAGATTCTATCCGGGATACTGGGGCAGGCAGGTTCCAAACTTGCCCAGTTCGGGATTGAGCTTGTTGATGTTCAGATAAAGCGTATTAATTATGTCAAAGAGGTGAGAGATTCCGTATACGGAAGAATGGTTGCTGAACGTAACCAGATAGCCGAAAAATTTCGTTCCGAGGGCAAAGGCGAGGCAAACAAAATACTTGGTGAAAAAGAGAGGGAATTGAAAAGGATAACTTCAGAGGCTTATAAAACTGCCCAGGAAATCAAGGGAAAAGCAGATGCGGAGGCCACATCAATTTACGCAGAGGCATTTTTAAAAGACCCTGAATTTTATTCATTTACCAAAACACTTGAAATATATAATGAGGCTCTGGATAAAGAAAACTCCCTTGTTCTTTCAACAGACTCGGAATTTTTTAAATACCTAAAGGGATACACTAAATAGAAAACCAACACATAAAAAAGCACCAACCATAAACATGCATCGGTGCTTTTTTATAGATAAAAGACATTTTCAGGTATCATTTGCCTTTCCTTCTTTGGTGCCGCGTGCGAACCAGCAGTTTTTTGTGCTTATGTTTTCGCATTTTCTTTTTTCTTTTTTTTACAACACTACCCAACAAATCACCTCCAGTAAAAAAAATATTTAATTAATTATCTGTTTAACTAACATTTTATTATATACATTGTCCACAACTTTTTAAATGAATAAACTTGAAACATTTAACCAGGAGCATATCTCCGTTGTAACCAATGCGGTTGCCATGGCTGAAGAGCTTGTGAGTAATTTTTACAAGATGTCCCAGCGTGAATGGCTTAATAACCGATATGACGTCAAAACCTTGAAGGATCTGAGCCCTGATGAAATTGTTCATGGCCCTTTCGCTCAGATTATCAGGTATGAAGGGAAAAAAAAAGATACATATTTAGGCTCTTCAGTATATGATTTTTACAAAATATGCCTGCAGGATGATTCAATCCTTTCTGAATTAAAGCGATCTGCTGATATGGAACTGTTTCCTTTTATGCTGTATGTCGTTACTCATGAGCTCATTCATATCGTTCGATTCAGTAAATTCTTGCAACATTTTAATGCGTCTTATCCGGAAAGGATTGCAGAAGAAAAACGTGTGCACAAAAAGACAAATGAAATACTTGAACCGGTTCATATCACAGGCCTTCAGGATGTTTTGAGCTTTTACGGGAAGTGGCGTACACCATTTGAGAATATAAAAAATACTTGCCATGAGCCTCTTGACAATACGTGAACGCTGACTATAATTATTGCATATCTATTTTTTAATCATTGTATTTTTATTTGAGGAGGGTGTTCAAAAATGCCTATTTATGAGTATGAATGCACCGGGTGTGGTAATACCCAGGAAGTATTGCAAAAATTTTCGGATCAACCCTTAAGCAAGTGTCAGCACTGTTCCGGAAAACTTCAGAAACTTGTTTCACACAGCAGCTTTCACCTGAAAGGTACAGGATGGTATGTGACTGATTATGCGGACAAGTCCAAAACCTCAACCTCTTCGTATTCTTCGAAGAGTGATTCCAAAACTGAAACGGCATCAACATCAGAATCATCAACATCAACGGATAAGCCGGCAGAATCAGCGAAACCCAAGAATAGCGATTCGTAATCCTTAGTTAAAAAGGGGTGTTACGCCTGACTGGAAGTGGTATTAGAATAGATTCTTCCAGAAGCTTCAACAAATATCCTCTAGTCTCTTTACAAATGCAAAATTGTGATTATTATTTCAGGACATAAAGAAACAGTAGTTTCAAAAAATATTTTTTGTGAACTATATTAACAGTTTAATTTAAAAATTTAATTAAAGGAGAATGTGAAATGAAACTTAGACCATTGCATGATCGAATTTTAGTGCAGCGTGTTGAGGAAGAAGCAAAGACCAAGGGGGGAATTATTATCCCTGACTCAGCCAAGGAAAAACCTGCAGAGGGAAAAGTGATTGCCGTTGGCAACGGCAAACTGGATGATGCTGGGAAAAGAATCCCTCTTGAGGTAAAAGTTGGCAACAAGATTTTGTTCGGAAAATACAGCGGCTCTGAAGTGAAGATTGATGGTGATGAATACCTGATCATGCGCGAGGACGACGTTTTGGGTGTAATCGAATAACTATGCTAATTATAAAATTTTATATGATATGGAGGTTAGAATAAGATGGCTAAACAGATCAAATATAATTCGAAAGCCCGCGAGGCTATGTTAAAGGGAGTTCAAACGTTAGCCGATGCGGTTGTGGTTACACTTGGCCCTAAAGGAAGGAATGTTGTTATTGATAAATCCTGGGGTTCTCCCACGGTAACCAAAGACGGCGTTACAGTGGCGAAAGAAATTGAACTTGAAGACAAGTTTGAAAATATGGGTGCCCAGATGGTAAAAGAAGTTGCCAGCAAAACCAGTGATATGGCTGGAGACGGAACAACAACGGCAACTTTACTTGCAAGAGCTATTTATGAAGAAGGCCAGAAGCTGGTTGCAGCAGGAAACAACCCAATGGCCATTAAAAGGGGTATTGAAAAGGCTGTTGAGGTTGCTGTTAAAGAGCTTCAAAGCATCAGCAAACCTACCAAGGATCAGCGTGAAATCGCACAGGTAGGTACGATATCTGCCAATAATGATGCTACAATCGGCAATATTATAGCAGAAGCTATGGATAAAGTGGGTAAAGAAGGCGTTATTACGGTAGAGGAAGCAAAGGGGATGGATACCACCCTTGATGTTGTTGAAGGTATGCAGTTTGACAGAGGATATCTTTCACCGTACTTTGTAACGGATCCTGAAAAAATGCTGGTTTCTTTAGAAAATCCATATATATTGATCAATGAAAAAAAAATCAGCAGCATGAAAGACCTCCTTCCGGTGCTTGAACAAATTGCAAAACTGGGCAGGCCTCTTGTGATCCTTGCTGAAGATGTTGAAGGTGAAGCACTCGCTACACTGGTAGTTAACAAATTAAGAGGCACATTGCATGTTGCTGCAGTAAAGGCCCCTGGCTTTGGTGACAGAAGAAAAGCCATGCTTGAAGATATTGCCATCCTTACCGGCGGCCAGGTTGTATCTGAAGACCTGGGTATCAAGCTTGAAAACCTTACGGTTGATGATTTGGGAACGGCCAAACGGATAACCATTGACAAAGACAATACAACTATTGTTGATGGCGCCGGTGCCCGTTCTGCGATTGAAGGAAGGGTAAAACAGATCAGAGCTCAGATTGAAGAGACCACCTCGGATTATGACCGTGAAAAACTCCAGGAGCGTTTGGCCAAGCTGATTGGCGGAGTTGCGGTAATTAACGTGGGTGCAGCTACGGAAACTGAGATGAAAGAGAAAAAAGCCCGTGTTGAGGATGCATTGAATGCAACACGTGCAGCAGTTGAAGAAGGCATCGTTCCCGGCGGCGGGGTAGCACTGGTACGCTGCCTTGGTGCTTTGGATAAAATCAAGATCAAGGGCGAACAGAAGCTTGGTGTTAAGGTTGTCATGCGTGCCATGGAAGAACCTCTCAGGCAGATCGCAAATAATGCCGGGTATGAAGGCTCTGTTGTTATCGATAAGGTGAAAAATTCAGAAGGATCTTTTGGCTTCAATGCGGAGACCAATACGTATGAAGACCTGATAGCAGCAGGTGTTATAGATCCAACCAAGGTGGTTCGTTTTGCTTTGCAGAATGCAGCCAGTGTTGCTGCCCTGATGCTGACGACTGAAGCCATGATAGCAGACAAGCCGGAAAAGAATCAAGGCGGTGGTTCGGGCATGCCTCCAGGCGGCGGTATGGGTGGTATGGGTGGCATGGGCGGCATGGGCGGCATGATGTAGCCTAAGCCTTAAGCTTATATATTTATTGTTTTTACAAAACCCCTTGCGTGTATATCTTACGCGCAGGGGGTTTTTTATTGTAATTGCTCAGGGACCAGAGGTCAGAATTCAGGAGTCAGGAGTCAGAATTCAGAATAGAGGCAGTGTATGCCTCCAGTAACTTGCTGACTTCCTTCCCATTCTGACTCCTGAATTCTGAATTCTGAGTAGTTACTTTATGGCAGGAATGATTTTTGCATTTCCAATTTAATAATGACACGGGTCTGCATAAATACTTGACACCGGAAAGCAAACAGATT
>JAGVGX010000179.1 GCA_020056865.1 Desulfobacterales bacterium | reverse complement strand
GAAGAGAAAAAAGATGAAAACTGTATATGTTGATAACAATGCCACAACCCGAGTTGATGATGCTGTTTTAAATGAAATGCTTCCATATTTTTCAGATTTCTACGGGAATCCGTCCAGTATGCATACTTTTGGTGGACAAGTTGGACATGACATCAGAAAAGCTAGGCAGAAAGTTGCAGCAATGATTCATGCAGAGCCTGAAGAGATTGTTTTTACAAGCTGCGGTACGGAAAGCGACAATACAGCAATCATGTCTGTAATAAACGCTGCACCTCAAAAAAAACACATTATTACAACAAGGGTTGAACATCCTGCTGTAAAAAATATGGCCGAGTATCTGACGAAAAAGGGGATACGTGCAACGTTTGTCCCTGTTGACAGGCAGGGCAAACTTGATCTTGATTATCTTGCCGATAGCCTGACAGATGATACGGCGGTAGTCAGTGTCATGTGGGCTAATAACGAAACAGGTGTTATATTTCCTATCCAAGAGATTGCAGACATTCTAAAGGAGAAAGATATTGTTTTCCATACGGATGCGGTGCAGGCTATAGGAAAAGTGCCGGTTGATGTAAGAAAAGTAAATGTTGATATGTTATCTTTGTCCGGTCATAAAATACATGCGCCCAAAGGTGTTGGTGCGCTTTATATTCGCAGGGGTACGAGGTTTTCCCCTTTTATGATCGGAGGCCACCAGGAAGCAGGCAGGCGAGGGGGGACAGAAAATGTGGCTTCGATCGTTGGTCTTGGGAAAGCGTGTGAACTGGCCATGCACCACCTTGAAGATGAAAACATTCATGTAAAAAAGCTCAGAGACCGGCTTGAAGCTGAAATACTTAAGTGTATCCCCAGATCATTGGTAAACGGCGACATAAAAAATCGGTTGCCTGGGACTACAAATATAAGCTTTGAGTATGTAGAAGGTGAGGCTATTTTATTAATGCTGAATGAACATGGTATCTGCGCGTCTTCAGGGTCGGCATGTACATCTGGTTCTCTTGAACCGTCACATGTTCTTCGAGCTATGGGTGTGCCGTATACTGCGGTTCATGGTTCTATCCGTTTTAGTCTGAGCAGGTACAATACCGATGATGACATAGGGTATATTCTTGAACGGATTCCAGGGATTATAAAACGACTGAGAAACATGTCTCCGTTTTGGAAAGAGTAAATTAAAATAACTGAATCAAAAGATTAAAATCTAAAAAACAGCACGCATCTTTTTTAAATACATGGCCGTTTCTTTGTTGACGGAATGTGTTTTGGAGAAAAACTGATCAAAAAAACCGGAAAAGAATTACGGGTGCGACATTATGTCATTATATTACAATGATTCTATATGCTACGAATTATTAACTAATAGTTAAGAGGAGGATATTCATTATGAGTCTTTCTACAGAGAAAAAAAACCAGGAATTGCTTGATAAAAGAGAGTACTGGAAATGGGCTGAGAAAACAAGGTCGCCAAGGCTTGACTATTTACGAAAAGCTGTCTGGTCAAAAGCCACCAAGGGATCATCCTATTTGCCAGGGATTATGGCAGATACGGAACTGATTTACTGGTCAACAAAGGTTTTTAAAGAAGCTGATCCTATGGAGCCATGGACGCTTACCAAGGCAAATGCCTTAAGCGAAGTCTTTGCAAAGATTCCTATTTTTGTTGTGGATAAATCAAAAATTGTTGGTTACAATGGATCAGCTCCACATAAGGTTCAGTGGGTTCCATGGGCTTCTTATATGGGCAATGAAGATATATATAATGACAGGTCAGGCTATATTCCTGAAGAGGACCGGCCTTGGCTGAAAGAGGCGCTGGACTACTGGAAGCCGAGAACCCTGCTGGCTAAAGCAGAAAAGTATCTTACCAATAAAGAACGGATGGTCAGCGCCATGGGGTTTACCCTGTGGGGAAACCGGGCATTGTCTAATTTTGACTATGTGACACTTCAGCCGGAGTGGATGTACAAGCATGGTCTGGAAGGAATCATCAGTCAGATTGATGAAAATCTGAATAATGCCCACAAGAAACTTCATGAAGGTGTTGCTGATGGCGTAGAAGCATTTGAAATCCTGCCCAAGATAGATCAGTGGAAAGCCATGAAAACATGCCTGCAAGCCATTGTGAACTGGGCCAGACGCTATGCCAGGCTTACCAGAATTATAGCAGAAAATTTTGAAGCTGATCCGGAAAGAAAAAAAGAACTGATGCGTATATCGGAAACCTGTTACAATGTGCCTGCCAGGCCGCCTGAGCATTTCTGGGAATCTTTACAGTTTGATCATTTTATGCATCTTGCTTACAGGTTTGAATGGGGCAGCCCTGGTGCATGGCCTTGCAGGAACGATTACCATCAGTGGCCATATTATAAAAAAGATGTTCTTGACGAAAAGAACATGACCCGCGAAGAGGCTGTAGAATATTGTGCGGAACTGCGTTTAAGGTGCTATGAAACGCAAAATATTGTTTTTCGTCTGGCTCGTGAGAGTTCACAGGGAAGCATTATCTATGTATGGACGCTGGGCGGAGTGGATGAACAAGGCAATGATGCATGCAACGACCTTACCGATTGTTACTTAGAGGCCGCCCGTCTTATCAGGACAAGTGATCCCAGCATAGGGTTTCGATATCACGATAACGTGCGTCCTGAAACCTTAAAGCAGGTTTTTGAGTGTATCAAGCACGGTCTTGGTTTCCCTTCCATGAGAAACGATCCGGTATGTATTTCTTCTTTGCAGCACTGGTTTGGATTCCCACTCAATGAAGCACGTCGATGGATGCACCAGGCATGCATGGCCCCATCTCCAAACACAAAAATGGCTGCACCGCACTACAGATATCCCGGTCCAATTACCAGCGCAGGTGTTAAATCCGTTGAACTTGCTTTTTTTAATGGAATGGATCCCATAAGCAAGATGCGTATGGGAATAAAAACCGGTGATCCGACAAGTTTCAAAACCTTTGAGGATTTCTATCAGGCCTGGTTAAAGCAGCATGAACATATTATGTATATGGGTGTCAGAATGGATAATATCATAAGGTGGGTTGTCGGTTCTCAGCATCAGCGGCCTTTGATATCAGCATTGTTTGAAAGATGCGTTGAGAGCGGAATGGATGCCGACATGTATGCCAAGGAAAAAGCAAGTTTATGGTTCACCCATTTTGGTTTTACTGAATATGGAGATGCCCTGGCCGGGTTAAAGAAGCTTGTTTATGATGACAAGAAATATACCATGGAACAGTTAATTGAGGCCTTAAAGGCAAACTGGGAAGGGTATGAAGATATGCGAATGGATTTTGTCCGTGCTCCCAAATGGGGAAATGATGATGATTACGTGGATGACATCTATACAAAGGGAATGAAGGATATTGCTCAGATATCCTGGCGCTGCAGGAATCCAGGAGGAAACCCATGGCCTATCCTGCCTGAAAATGTTGCAGCTTACATTGTTTCTGCTAACAAGGTTGGCGCGTTGCCAAATGGCAGGAGGCTTGGAGATACGATGTATGATGGCGGATGCTCTCCAGGAACCGGACAGGACAAAAAAGGTCCAACTGCGGTATTGCGTTCTGTGTCCAAGTTTGATCATGTGGAGGATTTCAGATCAAATCTTTTAAATCAGAGGCTAAGTCCCGCTCAATTTGTTGGTAACAAGGGGTTTGATCTGTGGAAAAATTATATTAAGAGCTGGGCAGGTCTGGGCATTAACCACGTTCAGTTTAACATGGTGGATAATGACACATTGATTGCGGCTCAAAAAAAACCTGAAGATTACCCGGAGCTTATCGTTCGTGTGGCGGGCTATAGCGCTCATTTTGTAGAATTAAACAGAAAATCGCAAGATACCATACTTGCCAGAACAGTTCAGTCTTTGTAAATATTTTTTTTAAACTAAAATAACAAGTTTAACCAATAAAGATTGACTTTTTTATTTGTATTAAATTAATGTTTAGCAAATGTTGCTAAACATGAATAAAAGTCATTTTAATTCATTCAAACCATATAAAGTTTAGGAGGGATGACAAATGAACAAAAGATGTGGAGACTGCAGCAAATATTTACCCAGTGGGGCGGATATGGGATCCGGTGATGGCTACTGCACGATGGAACTTGATGAAGACGGCATAGGAAAACCTGTCAATGTATTTGAAGATGCGGAAAAATGTGAGGACTTTGATTTTGAAGGAACCACAAGGATAAGGACAGATTCTACAGAGTTTACCTATGATCGTTCGTTTCGTCCACAGCGTGGTTTTGAGGAAAAATAAATAAAAATTTGTTAAAGCAGGTTCACTTAAAAAGGGGAGATTAAATATGGCAGTTATGCCCACTGAAGTTTATGAAGCCGTGAAGCGTGAAGACGCTTTAAAGTGTATGGCTACTGTAAATGCATCAGGAATATTAAATGCTGTTGTGGTTGCGACTATTTCAGCAATAGATGAAGAGACAATTATTTTTGCCAATCTTAAGCTTGGGAAAACAAGAGAAAATCTTCTTAATACGAAAAAATTTACTGTAAATGTTTTGACACCTCAAATGGAAAGCTATCAGCTTAAGTGCAGATTTTTGGAATTTCAGGAAAAAGGCCCATTGGCCGAACAGGTAAATGAAAAAGTTTACAGCAAGATCAAAATGCAGATCCGTGAAGTTGGTATTGGAAAAATAGAAGAAATATATTCTGCTGGCTTATCAAAACCGGGCGTGAAAATTGCCTAAAAATAAAGGAGGAGATTGTGGCCCAATTACCTGATGAGGTTATAGAAGCTCTTGAAGATGATCAGAGTATAACAATGATTGCGACGTCAGACGATAATGGCAGTGCCAATTTAGTCCCTGCTGGCTCTTTTAAGGTCATAGACCCTGAGACATTAGCCTATGCCTGTTTTTTTTCTGGAAAAACAAAAAAAAATCTTGAAACTTCAAAAAATGTAAGCTTAGTTGTTTATCTGCCCCCTTTTGAGGGATACCAAATCAAGGGAAAATTTGTTAAATGGGAAAAAACAGGTGAAATATACGATACGGTTGCTGGTGCTGCCATGGAACAGTTGAAAAATATTGGACTTTCATTGACTCCCCAGGCAGTTGGCATTGTCAAAGTTACGGAAGCATATGTTTTGTCTCTGCCCCTTGCCGGCGATAAAATTGCGTAAAGGATTATAACAATGAATAAGAAAGTGATAGCTGTCATGTTTTCAGGCGGTGTTGATTCAACGTATGCTGCATGGTCGCAGATACCTGAGTTTGAACAAATTCGTCTGGTTACGTTTGTCAGGACAGGGTTAAGGAACCCTCAAAACACACAAAAGGCTGTTGATCGTTTGTGCAAAGCTTTTCCTGACAAACACATAACCCACCAACTTATCGATTTTGAAGATCTGTATCATCGTGTGTCTCCTGATGAACAAAAATTGCAAGTTCAACATGAGGTTCTTAGCCAGAAAATAGGACCTTTGTGGGAAGATCCTGATGGCATGAGTTTTGGTCAAAAAAAATATGATATACTCAAGCAAAAATTTTTCATTGCCAATGAATGTCTTCAATGCAAAATTGCAATGCATCTGGCTGCAATAAGGTTTTGCAGAGACAATGATATTAACATACTTTGCGATGGAAGCAATACAGAACAGCCGGATGACGGTTCACAGCTTGAGGATGTTAAAAATATAGCCCGGGATCTGTTTTCCAGATATGGGATAAATTATTTTTCACCTGCGTTTCATATTACTGAAGAGGAAAGATCAAAGTCTCTTTTTGAAGCAGGGGTTACGGATTATGAAAATCACAAGGCCCTTGAAAAAAGTTTTCAGATTCCGACAAGACAAATCCAGTGCACGGTGCCGTCTTCGGTTTTGTGGACCGTTTGTATTTTCCCATGGCTGGCTTTCGATGAAACTTCATTTAATGATTATATTCAAACGAGCTGTAGCTACTACAAAGAGCAGATGGAAAAAGGGTTAAAGACCATTTTAGGATATAATGATTAGCTTGGTTTTTAAAAAAAGTGCTTGCCGATGGCAGCTTTTTGCTACAACATGAATGAAATATGAACATTGTCAAAGCGAGCCATGCATTAGATGACGTTCGACCGGGCGATAAGATTCTTATTTCAGGCGGATGTGGTGAACCTTTAACCCTTTTAGATACATTGGTTAAAGAAAAAGAGCGCTTTGATGATATCAGCATTTACACAGGCATACTTTTTGGCCAATCTCCATTATATGGTCAGACAGGCAAGCATATCAATCTTACCACATGGCAGAGTTCGCCTGAGGCTGGCCCGTACATCGCAGGAGGGACGATTAAATATCTTCCTTTGAGGTATTCTCAAATACTTAATTGCTTTCTTCCTGGAGGCATTCTTCAAGCTGACACGGTTTTCATCAAAGTATCACCTCCTGATAACAATGGGTACTGTTGTATCGGTTCATCTCCTGCATATGCGCTTCCCGTTGCTCTTGGGGCAAGAACTGTTCTGGCTGAAATCCATGAAGATATACCAAAAAGTCATGGCAACTGTTATATCCATACATCTAAAATAAGTAGTTTTGTCGAATCTGTTTTTCCGATATCTGAATTTCCAAAAAAAACTATTACCAAAGAAGAATTCAAAATCGCTGAACATGTGGCTGCTCTTGTTGAAGATGGTTCTACGATTGAAACAGGCATTGGCGGAATTACTTCAGCTGTTACCCAAAGACTTTGCGACAAGAGGAACCTTGGTATTTTTTCAGGGATGATTTGTGAAGAGGTGATTGATCTTGTTGAAAGCGGTGCGATAAAGACGCATAATTCATATTTTAAAAACAGGATTGTCAGTGGTGAACTGGTTGGATCAACTCGACTGTTGTCTTATGTTAATGAGAACCCGATATTTGAGATGGCCACGGTTGATGTGACGCATAATCCTTTAGTCATCGGGAATATTTCGAATTTTGTTGCGATTAATTCTGCAGTTGAAATCGATCTTTCAGGACAGGTTAATTCTGAAATGGTCAACAATTTTCAGATAAGTGGTGTGGGTGGGGCATTTGATTTTTGTATGGGAGCGTCAATGTCCAAAGGTGGAAAATCAATTATTGCCTTAACCTCAACCACGAGAAACGGGAAATATTCAAAAATAATTCATCAAATCAAGCAGGGGACTTCCGTGACGATTCCCAGACATTTTGTAGATTATGTTGTTACCGAATACGGCATTGCAAATTTGGCAGGAAAGGATATGTGGCAAAGGGCAGAAAGCCTTATTGAAGTTGCACATCCAAAATTTAGAGAACAACTGGTTTCATGTATAAATGATCTTCATTGAATAAGCTCAATATAGATGTTGCCGGTCAGCTTATAGGAGAACAAAGATTCAATGGACTTTGGATTAACAAAAGAACAGACAATTATTCAAAAAGAGGCAAGAAGCTTTGCCCAAAAAGAGATTGTTCCACTGGCAAATGAAGAGGGATTTAAGCCGGATCTTGTTGCTAAAATGGGTGATCTGGGTTTTTTCGGATGTGCGTTTCCGCCTAAATATGGTGG
>JAGVGX010000231.1 GCA_020056865.1 Desulfobacterales bacterium | reverse complement strand
TCAATAAGCGCCTCTCTGCCAAGCTGTAATGACTGATTGTCAAAATCACTTAAGGCATTTGATTGGCGTATCAGGTTATAGCCGTCAATGATAATGTGTATAGACATGGATTGTAAACGTGGCTATCTGTTTCTGAGAAAGCTTAAAAGCCTGTCAAGATCATCATCGCTGTAAAAGTCAATCTGAAGACTGCCTTTTTCCCCTTTCCGTTTAATCATTACCTTTGTTCCCAAAGAACGGGAAAGGTCATCTGCGATATCTGAAAAATATCTTTCTTCCGAATCATTACCTGGTTTGATCGGCTGTACTTTTTTTGATCTTAATCGTTTGATCAGCGCTTCAGTTTCTCTTACAGACATTTTTTTTGAAACAACTTGTCTCCATGCGGCAATTTGCTGGGCAGAATTGCCCGCACCAAGCAAAGCCCTTGCATGTCCCATACTTAATTTGTTGTCTATCAGATCGGCTTTTATTTGTTCTGGCAACTGTCTGATTCTTAAATGATTTGTAACTTCAGGCCGGCTTTTCCCAACGCGTTTTGCTACGTTGTCCTGGGTAATATGTAATTCATTAATTAAACGAAAATAAGCGTCTGCCAGTTCAACAGGATTAAGGTTCTCACGCTGGATGTTCTCAACAATTGACATTTCCAGCAGGTCTTTATCTGTTAGATCTTTTACAATGACCGGGACTTTTTCCAGTCCTGCCATTTTAGCTGCCCGAAGGCGCCTTTCTCCAGTAACAAGTTCGTATCCGCTGCCGTCATTTCTGACCACAAGCGGCTGAATAATGCCCTGCTCTTTAATCGATTTGCTTAACTCATCCAACGAATCATCGGTGAATTTAATCCTGGGCTGAAACCGATTGGGGCTGATATTATCTATCCTGCACTGTATGTATGTTTCCACATGATTGTCATTTAACTGAATATCCGGAATAAGGGCTTCGAGCCCTCTTCCAAGAACATTCCTTGTTGTTTTTTTCGGCATTGATTTTGGGGTTTCATTCATTTAAGCGCCCTTGGCATATAAAGTTTGGGTTAACAGATGTAAATACAACTTGTCACTTGTCTGCCGCTTATGATAACAATCAGATACGCATAATTTCTTTTGCCAGAGAAAAGTAGCTCTTTGCTCCGGCAGATGTCGCATCGTATAAAAGAATTGGTTTCCCGAAACTTGGTGCTTCTCCTAGCTTTACGTTTCTGGGGACCATGGTTTTAAATACAAGATGTTTGAAATATTTTTCAGCTTCTCGAGCTACCTGGTTGGACAGATTTGTTCTTTTATCATACATGGTTAAAAGGATGCCGGCTATTTTAAGCCCGGGGTTAAGATTTTTTTTGATACGCTTCATGGTTTGTATAAGCTGCCCAAGCCCCTCTAACGCATAGAATTCACACTGAAGAGGAATGATTATGGAATCTGCAGCGGTCATGGCATTTACCGTCAGAAGGCTCATGGAGGGCGGACAGTCTATGATGATATAATCAAATGTGTCTTCAATACTGCTTAATAAATTTTTAAGAGCAAATTCCCGGTTTGGCTGTGACATCATTTCCACTTCAAAACCAATAAGTTCAACACGTGAAGGGATGATTTTTAGTGTTTCGATATCGCTTCCAACAATCAGGCTATTGGCTTCGGCTTCTCCAATCATCCCGTGGTACAAGGTATGATTTAACAGATTTTTGTCGATGCCGACCCCTGTTGTGGCGTTTGCCTGTGGATCACAATCCACAAGCAGGGTTTTTTTATCGGAAACCGCAAGAGCTGCGGCAAGATTTATGGATGTTGTTGTTTTGCCTACCCCGCCTTTTTGGTTGGCTATGCAGATAATATGTGTCATAATTAATATTTATTATCATAAAACTTAATTTTTGCAAAGCGTATAAGATGATACGGAACTTTATCTTTAAATTGTTTGCCTTATGCATCTTGTTTGTGTTTCTGACAAACATTCTTACCCCTTTTCCAGTTCAAGCCATTACCATAATAGAAGAAGAGGAAATGGGGCAAGAGTTTATGAAGGTTGTGTCAAAGCAACTTGAATTCATCAATGACCCTGTTATTGTTGGCTACATAAATAAAATAGGCAACAAATTACTTTCTTTTTTCCCTCCACAACCGTTTACATATAAATTTTATGTTATAAAAGAAGATGTTTACAATGCATTTGCAGGGCCCGGTGGACATATTTTTATTAACAGCGGTCTTTTTAAAGACATGGAAAGTGAAGAAGAACTTGCCGGGATACTGTCCCATGAAATTAGTCATGTGGGGAGCCGTCATATATCAGGAAAAATTGCAAGATCATCAAAAATTGGGATGATGACTCTTGCGGGTATGATTGCCGGGGTCGTTCTTGGTGCCGGAGGTGCCGGAACTGCTGCCAGTGCTGTTACTATCGGATCAATGGCAGCAGGCCAGTCGATTTCTCTTGCATACAGCCGTGATGATGAAATGCAGGCGGATCAGATTGGGCTTATGTATCTTTCCAAGGCAGGCTATAGCGGGAAAGGTCTGTTGACGGTTTTAAACAGGATACGTAATAAGCAGTGGTTCGGTCCTGACCTGGTGCCCTCATATCTGATGACGCACCCTGCAGTTGAAGACAGGATTGTATATATTGATGTATGGATTGAAACCAACCCGTCAGCAATTCTGCTGAAAGACAAACATAGTAATGCGTTTGACTTTGAACGCGCTCAAACCAGACTGTTCATATCCTACGGGGAAGAAGGTGTTGTTTTAAAAAAATTCAGAACAGAGTTTGAAAAAAATCCCTCAGATCCTTTGACAAATTATCGATACGGTATGATTCTGGCGAGAACAGGGAATAGACAAGATGCCATAACACATATTAAAACAGCGTTGGGGAAAAAAGCATTTGATCCTTATGTCCTGAAAGATCTTGGTATTATCTATTTTAATGACGGCAGGTACGAAGAAGCTTTAAGCACATTAAAAGGAGTTGCCAGTATATCTGAAAATGATTTTGAATCTTTATATTATATAGGCCGATCGAAGATGGCGTTAGGGCAGTATAAAGAGGCGGTAAAAAATTTTGATCAATTGATTGAAAAAGATGACTACGACAATGAAATTTTGTATTTTCTGGGCGAGGCCTATGACAAACAGGGAGATGCAGGGCAAGCGCATTATTATCTTGGCGTTTATTACAAGAAAAAAAATGATGTTAAAAATGCATTGTTTCATTTAAAAAAAGCGTTTGAGTATTTAAAAGATGATACGTCACAGGAAAAAAAGAAGGCGGAACTTTCAGAAATGATACAAGAGCTAAACAAAAAAACCAAAAGAAACATGAGGAAAGAATAAATATAGACAGGTTAATATTTCGTAAAACTTGACACGCTTCATTATTTGTGAAAAATTCAATTTTAATTCCTTACTGTAAAGTTTTAATGCCTTACTGTAAAGAAACTAACAATCAAGGAGGTTGGTAAATGAACACATTTCAACATTCAACACTGGAAGGTATTACTGTTGCTGATTTTAGTCATGCGCTATCTGCCCCGTACGGCACCATGCTGTTAGGCGATCAAGGCGCAGACATCATTAAGATAGAAAATCCTACAGGCGATATTTTTCGTTCAATGATCGGTGGAGCGTATGCTGCTGTTGTTCATCGTAACAAGCGGACCATTGCTTTGGATTTAAAAATGAAAGAGGGCAAACAGGTGGCATGGGAGATAATAAAGAAGTCTGATGTCCTAATTGAAAACTTCACACCTGGTGCATTTGAAAGACTGGGTTTTGGCTATAAGGATGTAAAAGCTGTTAATCCGCGTCTTATATACTGCTCTCTTTCAGGATATGGTCAGACCGGGCCTTTGAAAAAACTTGGAGGCTATGATGTTGTTGCCCAGGCGATGTCGGGAATTATGCAGGCAACAGGTGACCCCGATCGTTTGCCCGTTCGTATAGGCCCGTCAATTGTTGATATGGGTTCAGGGATGTATTTGGCAATGGGGGTGCTTCTTGCACTGATGGATCGAGAAAAAACAGGTAAAGGGCAACGTGTTGAAATCAGTCTTCTTGAGACAGCCATGTCATGGATGGCTCCATTTATCGCAAGATGTTCAATGAATGGTGAGATTCCACAGAGATGGGGATCTGGTTTTGCACCTCTTTGCCCCTACAAAGTGTTTGAGGCAAAAGACGGTTCTGTTTTTATAGGTGTTTCCACGAATAACTTCTGGGAAAGGTTTTGTAATGCGTTTGGCTTTAATGAGCTGTTTGAAAGACAGGAATTTAAAGATATCAGCGGAAGGGTGGCCAACCGTGAGGAGCTTGACGGCCTGGTGCAGGAGAGAATAAAAAAAATCAATGCTAAAGATATTATTGACACGCTTAGGAAAGCAGCAGTTCCATGCTGTCCTGTTAATTCCGTTAAGGACATTATGGAAGAGCCCCATGTGAAAGAACGAGACTATCTGGCAGATCATGACCATCCGGTTTGCGGACATATCAAAGTAGGGAAAAACCCAATTTCAAGAGAGGGATGTTTTCCTGAAGTTCGATTTCCGTCTCCAAGCATGGGCCAGCAGACAAGAGATATTCTGTCTCAGGTGGGATATTCAGAGGAAAAAATCAAAGAACTCATATCTTCAGGAGCAGCAGTTGTTGGTAAAGAGTAGAGTCTAATGGAGATGTTAAATTTTACTGAAGATCACAGTGATTTCAGAGAAAGAATTAAAGCATTTTTTCAAAAAGATGTGATCCCTTATATCTCGCAATGGGAAAAGGAGCACATCGTTCCCAAAAGCGTTTGGAAAAAAATGGGCCAAAATGGTTTTTTATGTACGTCTCTTCCTGAGAAGTTTGGGGCGATGGGTGGAGATTTTCTTTATTCGGTCATAGCTGCAGAAGAGATTACAAAAACCAACCATTTTGGTTTAATTTCGTTTCTTCACAGTGAAATTGTTGCACCTTATATAAATGCGTATGGTTCGGACGATATAAGAGAAAAGTATCTTCCTGGTGCTGTTTCCGGCGATACGATATTGGCCATAGCCATGACGGAGCCTGATGCGGGCAGCGATCTTGCCAGTCTTTCAACAACTGCTGAAGAAGATGGTGACTCGGTTGTTTTAAACGGGTCAAAAATATTTACTTCAAATGGTATTAATTGTGGTTTAGTCCTTGTTGCTGCAAAAGACCCTGCTATTGGCAATCCTTACAAGGCGGTTTCGCTGTATTTGGTTGAGGAGGGAACACCAGGATTTGTTAAAGGGAACCAATTGCAAAAAATGGGTTTTCATAGCCAGGATACCATTGAAATTTTTTTTTCAAAGTGCAGGATTCCAAAAACAAACACTGTAGGTAAAAAGGGCATGGGCTTTTATTACCTCATGGAAAAACTCCAGCAGGAAAGGCTTGTTTGTTCAATAGCTGCTGTTGCTGCTTCTGAAAGAGTTTTAGAAGAAACCATTGCATTTTACAAGCAAGTAATGTTAAAAGAAAGCCTATCTTTCAGATCTCAAACTACGCAGTTTGCTATAGTGAATATGCAAACCGATGTAAAGCTGGGGAAAATATTTCTTTATAGTCTGATAGCAGATCATATGGCAGGCAAAGAGGTTGTTATGGAAACTTCCATGGCCAAATATTGGACAACAGAAATGGCACGAAGGGTTGCGGATCAATGCATGGATATTTACGGGTTAAGAGGCTCTCTAGAAAAACATAATATTGAAAGATCATGGAGAGATATCCGGAGTATATCCATTTTTGCAGGGACAAATGAAATAATGAGACAGATTATAGCCAAAAAAATGGAACTTTAACCGGCTAGTCAAGAGGTCTTTTTATTAATTTAATTTATCATTCATGAGGAGGTGATTTTGTGATAGACAAAAGTATAATTGGAAAAGAATTTCCGGAGGTACGTTTTGAGATTGAAAAAGGTAAAATAAGAGAATTTGCAAGAGCCATAGGAGATAAAAATCCGGCATATTACAAGGAAGAAGCTGCCAAAAAACTCGGTCTTGAAGGTTTAGCGGTTCCTCCAACCTTTCCTACTGTTTTTGCTATGGCTGGAGGGTTGTTAAGCAAAATGGCCGATTTGGGCGTTGATTTTACAAAACTGCTTCATGGTGGTCAGGAGTATGAATACATCCATCCGATCAAACCTGGTGATACTGTTACAGGTAAAACCGTTATTTCCAATGTGTTCGAAAAATCAGGCAAAGCCGGCACAATGGATCTGATTGTATTTGAGACTACCTATGTGAATCAGAACGGGCAAAAAGTGATTGTAGACAAAAGTACGATTGTTGTAAGAAGATAGATAATATAAAGCTAAAAATGCTTTTATGGCAGAAGAGAGGATAATTATGGCTCAGACAAGAGTATGTTTTGAAAATGTTGATGTGGGAGATGATATTCCCAAACTGGTTAAAGAGCCCATCAATGAAACCCAGCTTGTTATGTATGCTGGGGCATCCGGAGATTTTAATCCCATACATACCGTTCATAATTTTGCAGTAAAATCAGGTTTTGACGGTGTAATTGGCCATGGCATGCTCAGTATGGGTTTCGTGGGACAGTTCGTTACAGATTGGGCAGGAGCGGGTTCTGTTAAGAAAATATCGGTTCAGTTCAGAGCGATCAGCAAACCCAGAGATGTTGTTACGGTTGAAGGAAAAGTTGTAAAAAAATATACAGATGGCGGTAAAAACCTTGTAGACTGTGAGTTTGAGGCAGTTACTCAGAAGGGAGACAAGCTGGTTGCAGGTGGGGCAACAGTAGAGCTGCCTGTAAAAAATTAATGTGCTTCAATGGCTTTTTCTAATTTGGCAACAAAAATGTAATGCCACATATCATTATGAAGACATATGGAATATACGCATCAAAAACCAGGTGGCGATTCAAGTGTCCAAACGATTTCAGGTTTTTACACAATTGAACATGAGAAAAAGCTGACATACAAAGGCAGGGACATACTATGTGTTATCGGAATTGGAGTAATTGATTCGTCTTGTTGCGGTGTTGGTGGATGCAGGTTCGCTTTTGTTCCCGGTTATATTTGCCAGTGGAAAAAACAAGTCAGGGCAGGTGAGGTGATATCTGAAGTTGAGCCTATTCTTGATGAACATGTAAAAAAAGAGATTCACAATATACTGAAAAAAGAAGAATTGATTACCCAGATTGATTTCTGGTGATGTATGATGTTAATTTGTGTGTTGGATTGAATAAGCACAATTAATGATATTGTTTTACAATCGTTTACCATTTTTGTGGAAATTTGTGATCATGTTTCATCTGTGTATTTAATAAAAGATATTGTTAATGGCAGTATTGGATTAGAGATTTTTTTTCAGTTGAGGTTATTATTATATAGCAATTTTTAAGGAGGACAATATGGTAGGAATAGTATCATACGGTGCCTATATCCCGAAGTACAGGATTGACCGTAAAATTATTTATAAAGCCATGGGATGGTTAAACCCGGGGACATATCTTCCTGGAGAAAAGGCAGTGGCTAATTTTGACGAAGACAGCATAACCATGTCGGTTGCAGCAGGGATGGATTGCTTGTCCGGCATAAATCCGGATTCTCTTGACAGTATGTTTTTTGCTACGACGACATCTCCTTATAAAGAGCGGCTGGGTGCACAAATTATAGCAACCGCTTTTAATATGAGAGATGATATTCGTACAGCGGATTTTGCGAATACTGCAAAAGCAGGCACAACAGCTATGCTTGCTGCCATTGATGCTGTTAAAGCCGGAGCAATTAACAGTTCGATAGTGTGTGCTTCAGATTGCCGCAAGACCAAACCAGGAGGTTCTCAGGAAGAGCTGTTTGGAGAAGGCGCAGGGGCGATTTTGATCGGAAACAAGGGATTGATTGCGAATCTGCTTGGCTCCCATTCTGTTTCATACGATTTTGTAGATCATTGGAAAGGTGAAGATGACAAGTTTGACAGGCAATGGGAGGACCGGTTTATTCGTGATGTCGGATACAGTAAATTTATTACTCAAACAATTTCCGGTGTTCTTAAAAAGTGCAATTTAGAGCCAAAAAATATTGCAAAAGTCTGCTACCCGAGCCTGTATGCCGCAGATCACAAGAATATAGCAAAAAAGTTGGGATTTACTCCTGAGCAACTTCAAGATTCCATGGTAGCAAATGTGGGATATACAGGCGCCGGCAATCCCTTGATGCTGCTTGTGGCAGCACTTGAAGATGCAAACCCTGGAGATAAAATTATTGTTGCAAGTTTTGGGACCGGAAGTGATGCTTTGTTGTTTGAGGTTACAGATGCAATCAATACGATCAAGGGCAAGAAAAAAGGTATAAAAAAACATCTGGGATTCAGAAGAGATTTGAACAATTATGAAAAAATGATTAGTTTTCGTAATATTTTGCCTGTAGAAAAGGGAATACGTGGAGAGACCATGCCTTTTACAGCCTTGTCAGAACTGTGGCGAAGCCGAAAGACTGTTTTAGGGCTTTGCGGAAGTAAATGCAAGGCATGCGGGACGGTACAATTTCCTATTCAAAGAATATGTGTAAACCCTGATTGTGGAGAAGTGGATAAGATGGAAGAGTGCCGTTTAGCAGATAAAAAAGCCTCGGTTTTAATGTTTACAGGTGACAGCCTTGCTTTTACTCCGAATCCTCCTCAGATCTATTGTACAATCGATTTTGAAGGCGGTGGACGGTACTGGTTTGACATGACGGATGCCGACCTGGATGATGTAAGTGTTGGAATGAGTGTAGAGATGAGTTTCAGAAGAAAATACCTGGATGAATCTTTTGGTATTCACGGTTATTACTGGAAAGCTATCCCTTCAACGGAATAACATGTTGAAGATAGCAGAATTAATACCTGTATTTCATAAAATTTTTATTAAAATTATAATTTTATTTGATACGGTTTCTAACATCCGTGATTTTGAGAATCTAAAGATAACTAAAATGATACCTGTTTGTTTTTAGGAGGTAAAAATGGCAGAAGGAATAAAGGATAAAGTTGCAATCATAGGCATGGGTTGCACATCATTTGGCGAACATTGGGAGAAGGGTTCGGACGATTTGATGGTTGAGGCCTTTCAAGAGGCTCTTGGAGATGCCGGTATAGAAAAAAAAGAGATACAGGCAGCCTGGTTTGGTTCGGCTATGGGAAGTGTAAATGTAGGTTTATCGGCATTGCCTTTAAGTTTAGCGCTGAAGCTGCCCAATATCCCTGTGACAAGGGTTGAAAATTTTTGTGCCACAGGATCAGAGGCTTTAAGAGGTGCGGTATACGCTGTTGCATCCGGTGCATATGATATTTGTCTGGCTTTAGGTGTTGAAAAATTGAAAGATACAGGTTATGGGGGGCTTCCTGACATGCCTTCATGTATGGGAACAAGGAACAGATTTCTCATGCCAAATATCACAGCTCCAGGCGGCTTTGCCATGATGGCATCCGCTTATTTTAAAAAGCATGGTTTGAGCCTTAAAGATGGTAAAGAGGTTTTGGCCATGATATCTGCAAAAAGTCATGCAAATGGTGCAAAACATCCGAAAGCCCATCTTAGAAAGGAAGTTACAGTTGAACAGATTATGAAGGCACCCATAATTGCCTCTCCTCTTGGTTTATTTGACTGTTGCGGAGTGAGTGATGGTGCTGCGGCTGCTATTGTTTGTCGTGCAGATATGGCAAAAAATTTTAATAAACCTGAACCTGTAAAAATAAAGTCCATGCAGATTGCTGCAAGTTCCGGTGAAGAACTCATGTATGACAAATGGGATGGTTCCTATGTTATGCCTGCCATAGCCGGTTCTAAGAAAGCCTATGCAGAGGCAGGCATTAAAAATCCAAGGGAAGAGCTTAGCATGATAGAAGTCCATGACTGTTTTTCAATAACAGAGCTTGTAACCTATGAAGATCTGGGTATTTCAGCTGTAGGCAAAGGGCCAAATGATGTTAGGGATGGATTTTACAATTTAGACGGTAAAATTCCCGCCCAGCCGGATGGTGGTTTGAAATGTTTTGGACATCCCATTGGCGCTTCAGGTTTGAGAATGATGTATGAGATTTATAATCAGCTTCTGGAGAGAGTTGGACCTGAACGACAGATTAAAAATTCAAAACTTGGACTTACGCATAACATGGGCGGCTTTCCTGCTATGAATCTTATCAGTATTGCCATTGCAGGATTGTAACTGGGGTTTCTATTAGTTTGAATTCATTTATATATTTTATCTAAACTGTTAATCGTCCCGGTGAGTTTGTTGCTCACCGGGATTTTTGATTCAACCTGTTTAACACCTGTATGAAAATGATTTATGCATGTCAACTGGATTGCTTGTTCTTATCTGTCTAACTTATTAATGAATATTTGGTAATGAATTGTATTAATTTCTTATGTTGCATATTGTTCTGTATTGACAAAATGCAATCAATTCTTTAATTTAAAGTTAGGAAGAAAGATTTTTTCGGTAGTGTATTATGACAAATATGGAAGGAATACTATGAAAGTTTTGATAAGCGATAACTTAGGTGAAACAGGCATTGAAATGTTTCGCAAGGAAGACAGCATTAACGTTGATGTTAAAACAGGATTGTCACCTGATGAGCTGAAAAAGATTATTGGAAACTATAACGCACTTGTTATCAGAAGTGCCACTAAAGTTACTGAAGATTTGCTTGACGCTGCACCCAATTTAAAAGTTGTTGGTCGTGCCGG
>JAGVGX010000148.1 GCA_020056865.1 Desulfobacterales bacterium | reverse complement strand
TTATCACCTTCCTTGAACTTGAACGAAATTGAACATTTTTCAAAGGTATCAGTAAACACATACAGTTTTAAAAAAGATGCTGTTAAAGTTGTTCCAGTATGTCAGAAAGTTTATCTTCCCATCCAATAGTAGTAATCATTACTCCTTTAAACCCTTCATCTTTGAGCCTTAAAATGGTTTCAGCCGCGATAGAAATGCATTCACGTACCTTGTCAGATGATTTTTGAATCCGGCTTATAAGAGTTTTTGGAATATGAATATGGTCTATATTTTGATCCATATAGCGTGCCATTCCAACAGATTTTAAAAGTAGTACCGTAGGGATGATGTTTGTTTTTTTGTAATCAATGCGATTTAAAAACGGCTCAAGAGTGGATAAATCAAATAAGGGAGGCGTAACAAAAAATTGGGCGCCGGCATCAATTTTCTTTTTCATTCCTTCAAGTTCAAGTTCAAATGCCTGTCCTTTAAATCCAGGGATGACGGTTGATCCGGCAAATAAATCAGGTGATCCTGAGATTTCAATTCCAGCCATGTCTTTTCCGTGTATCAACTTTTGTATGGTCTGAAGTAATTCAATATTATCTATGTCATACACGGCTTTTGCCAGATGATGATCCCCAAAACTCGGGTCTTCTCCTGTTACCACCATTATATTGAAGATGTCGCAGCCATTTGCAGCAAGAATGTCAGCCTGAAGAGCAATGCGATTTCGATCTCGACAGCATGCCTGCATCATGGTTTCCAGTCCATGATTCTGAAGTATCGTCGCACCGCCCAGGGAACTCATCCTCATGACAGCGTTACTCATTTCAGGAACAACAAAAACGTCTATTTTCCCTTTAACTTTTTTTGCGTTTGCAACCATTGAGGAAACATCTGTTCCCTTGGGAGGATCTATTTCAGCCAGGATGGCAAAATTTCCGGAGTCAAGTTTGCTCTTAAAATTCATTTATATCCTCCTGTTGACTTTAATGCGTCTTGTATGGGTTTACCAGGAAGCTGTTAAGCTATTCATTGTTAGGCTTATATAAGCCGTAATTGATATTTTTTATATAGTCAAGAAAAATCATGAGTTACATAGCGTTTTGAGTTTTTCTAATTTCTTTCTTGTCGGCAAAGTGAGGCGTCTATCAGTTTATATAAATCGTATATATTTATTTGATTTGATAACCGTATCTTTGGTTTCTACATGAATAGACAGTAAAACGCTTTCGATAATATCTCTGGATATGGAGAGACTGAACACCAGAGCTTCTCTTAATGATGAACCTGAGGCTATCAGCTCGGAAATCATTAAACTGTGGCGCACTGAAATAGTTGAATCAATTTGTGGATCACTTCTCAGATGGCCAAGTACTTTTAAAACAATATCTGCTTCTTTCTCATGAATGCCGGTCTTACTGATAAGAACTTTTTTTTCGATTTCATGCGGCAGATAATCAACCGGTATAATGTAGAACCTGTCTCTTAAGGCTACATCAAGGGCATCGGTTCCGGTAAACTCTTCACCTTCATTCATGCTGGCAAAAAAAACAACCCCCTCAGCTACTTTTACCAGCCCCAGCTGATCAACCCAGATGGATCTATCTTCAGAAAGAACTGAAAAAAGTTCGTTGAGTGCTTTGGGGTGTTCCGGCCTGTTGATTTCTTCCAAATGTATAATGCAATTTGGTGTAGTAATAGCTTTTGGAAATAAAAATTCCTGATAATAGGTTTCTCCTCCCTTTATTCCATGTTCTCCAAATAGCTGACCTGGCTCAGAAAGTTGTCCTATTTGGAAAACGGCAAATGGGCGTTTGTAATGTGCAGCGAATTGGCGTATCAATGATGATTTGCCGCATCCTTGGCGCCCAGTTATTAAAATATTTACAGGATGTTTGGCCGATAGTTTTTCCAGGCTCTGTAAGACATGTATGGTTTCTTCCTGCATGTAAAAAAAAGGATCGAGTTTCGGGACTTTTAATTGCTTAAGTTTTTCCACTATTATTCTCCATTTGGTTGTAAATTATTGTGGTATCGTGCAGTTGGCAACCCAGCAGTTTGGGTCAGATTCCATGAAGTCGCCTTCCTGTATGAAAGCTGATCTTCGGCATCCACCGCAGACATACCGGTAAGTGCATTTCCCGCATTTTCCTTCCAGATTCTCACGGTTTCTTAGTTTTTTAAATAGAGCGGAGTTTGACCAGATATCTTCCATTCTATTCGTTAACAGGTTTGAGTTTTCAATTTCATGTTGAATCATGCAGCCTGTTGACACATTTCCTTTAGAAGTAATCATATAGCTGTATATGCCACTTATGCATCCAACGCCAAAGTTGTAAAAATCACATGTTGTGCCAGGATCAGTCAACAGCTTTTTTGTTAATTCCTGTTCACTGACAATATATCTGTTTTCAAATTGAATACTGTTAAGCCCTCTTTGTTTTTGCATATCCCATAAATAACGCTGGGCGTTACGTCGTTGCTCCTTGCTTAATGCCCATTTATGCTTTCCAGATGAATGACCTGTTGGAAGAAATTCTACCATTATAAAACGTACGCCCATTTCTTCTGTCAGTTCTACAAGTGGAATAAGATCATCATAATTGATACTGGAAAGTGTCATTATTAAAAACACACTTGAAACTCCGTGATCGCGAAACAGTTCCAAGGCATGGATCGCTTTGTCAAAATTTCCCTTCCCCCTGTTCCAGTCATGATTTTCTCTAAGTCCGTCTATGCTTACCTTGACTTGTGACAGGCCTGCGTTCGAAAGAGATGTGGCAGTATGTTTATCAACCAGAAGTCCATTGGTGTTTAAAGCTACATAAATATCATTATGGACCGCATGTGATACAATATCTGATATATCATTACGAAGTAAAGGTTCTCCACCTGCAAATTGTATGGCTTGGGTTCCGGCATGAGACACATTGTCTATGATGTTGCAGACCTGGCTGGTATTGAGTGCAGGTTGCTCGGAAAATGAGTTTTTTGTGCATAAACGAGCGTTTGTAAAACAGAATCGACAATTGATGTTGCAGTCCTCTGTAAGGCTGAACCAGGCGAACATGGGTTTTGCATTTTCTACCGCCTGAAGGTATTTTTTCCTGGTGATGTTTAAAAACTGTTCGTTTGAAACAGGTGCCATTGTCCAGAGTCCTTTAAACGCTTTACGTTTTAGTACATGAGTATCCTTTGAAACAATTTTTCAACAGCTTTAGGCAAATCATCAATGGTGTCAAGAAACTGCAGTTGTTTCCCGTATTGGTTGATGAGTTTTTCCTTGTCTTTATAGCTGCATCCCAAAGTTATCATATCAATGCTTTCTTTTTTGCAGAAATCAGTTGCATACTGTACATCAGCGCCGGAATTTGATTCCCCATCTGTAATATGCAGGATATATTTTCTTTTGTTTGTTTTTCTCGGCATTAATAACGCGGCGGCAATAATTGCCTGTCCGGAAGGGGTCCTGCCTGTTGGAGCAATAGAATACAAGATGTTGTTTCTTAAAAGTTCAGAAACAAGGCAGACCCCGTCCCATTCAAAATAGCCGAATATTCTCAGTTTGTTGCTGTAGCCTTCAAGTGATTTTCGCAGGGCACTCATTGTATTTTCAACAACCTTCCACTTGAAGCCTGCCATAGACATGGAGGCATCAACCACCACGCTGATGTCCCACGAAAATTCAGAAACCATTTGCTCTATTTTAAAACATCTTCCGTTAATGGGTGCTCTGTATAATTTTCTTCGGTCTATTTTGCCGCTTTCAAGCCCACGGTTTATTTTTTTTACTCTTTGGGCATAGTATTGAAAAACATTTTTTAGGCGCCTTACAAGGCGAGTGTCGATGCTGGCATTTGCAGGCACGGTAAAGTCGGAAAGGGTGGTTCGCAAAACCTTTTCATCATTGTTGCATGCTAGTTGAATAAGAGGGGTAAGGTCTTTGCTTCCCCTGGCCAGTTCAATATTTATATCTTCCCACATATCCTGGGATATAGCCTGTAATGGTTTTTTTGCTTCTTTTTTTGGTTTCTTTTTTTTTGATTTTATCTTTGTTGTCCCGGTTTCAAAATAAGTAACCGGTTCTTTATCCCATTGATCCCTGAAAGGCTCAATGCATGAGAACATATCAAGATATACATCAGCTCTTTTGCCGCAACGAACCGTTACGGACTTTTTACAGGAAGCAATATCTTGAAGAGCTGAGGTTTTTTCTTTTAGCAAGGTTAATGGTTTTGTATATAGTTGATTGATATTGGAATAAGAGTAGTTGTCGAGTATGGTCTGTTCCCATAAATCGAACATGTGCCAGGGCGTGGGTTTTCGAGCAGGATCACGCATCATGCCGGGAATCAAAACGATGCGCGCTTTTGCTGTATAATCACCAAGGATGTTTTTTTCTGCTTTTTTGTGGAGGTATATATTTTCACCCGCGCAAAAAAGTTTCCACAACAGGTCTTTTTTAAGATAATTTGAGTGCTTGTTAAAGTATGCTTCTTTTTTTTGAATCATTTCCTTCCACACGAAACTGCTCCATTCCGTTTGACGCATACATTCATGTACAATAACGCCGACCATCACATCAATTTTGCCGTGAGGTACAGGGTAGTCGTGTAGTATGAATTCAGGGGGAAGTATGATGGATTCACGGTCTGCTTCGAGGGAGATCTGCCCCGCCCAGGTTATCCTGCCAACATTCATTCCTATATGACCTGCAACAGAGCTTAATGATCTCAGTACACCTGCAAGTTCAGAAGCTTCGGAACCTGAGCGGGTAATGCGCCAGTAGTTTGAGTGGCCTTTGAAATACCAGCTTGGTTTTGACCATATATTATCAAGGGTCTGTCGGCAATAAATATCAAGCCGGCTAATATAATTCATAGGCATTTTCAGGCACCTTTGTTTCTCCCATTTCTACCTGAACAGATAAAAGGATAGCTTCGAGTTCTTCTTTGCTCATTTGAAGACTGAAAATCAAGGCTTCTCTTATGGTTGATCCTGCCTTTACCAGCCTGGAAATCATAATGCTGTGTCGTGTTGAAACGGATATGGGCATTTTGGTATTGTGTCTGAGATCGTTTAATATGCTGACAATTTTTTGTGCGTCTTCTTCAGCTACGCCGGTTTTCAGTTTTAGTACCTGTTTTTCAACATCCAACGGCAGATAATCCATGGATATGACGTAAAACCTGTCTTTTAAGGCAGCATCAAGCATTTCAGTTCCGCTGAACTCTTCTCCCTCGTTAAGGGTCGCAAAAAAGATCACACCATCTGCAACTTCCACGTTGCCCAGATCATCTAACCACGCCTGCCGGTCATCGCTTAAAATTGAAAAAAGCATGTTCAGCGCCTTGGGGTGTTCAGGCCGGTTAATTTCTTCAAGATGTATCACGCAGTTAGGTGTTGTAATGGCTTGGGGAAAAAGAAATTGCTGGTAATAGGTTTCCCCGTCTTTTAACCTTAATTCTCCAAACAGCTGGCCAGGTTCAGATAAAATTCCCACCTGAAAAGTTGCCAAGGGACGTTTATACCGCGCGGCAAACTGTTTTACCAGGCTGGATTTTCCGCAACCCTGATTTCCAACAACAAGAATATTTACAGGAACTTCTTTAGAAAGAGAGTTAAAACGTTCAAGACTTCGAGAAATGTCTTTTGATAAAAAATAAAAAGGGTCTTTTTCAGGGATTAAAACTTCCGTTAATGATTTTTCATGATCCATTTTGTTTTATTACTCCGTTTGAGGCTATTATAATAAATATCAAGGCTTATCCACCTATGGTGCATTTAATGCCATTGGATTCGATTATTTTTTGGAAATCTTCTGCTTCCATTATGTCCATACTTTCTTCATCTTCAAGGGGCCAGTTTATGCCAAGCCATCTGTATTTGTTCTGACACCAGTTATGAAATGGCAGAAGGTCAACACCATCAACAGGATTGGGCAGATTTTTTATAAATGACGCAAGCTGCTCAAAGTTTTCATTATTATCATTAAAATCATAGATAACAGGTACGCGCAATCTTATAGAACATCCTGCAGCGGAAAGTTTTTTTACGTTTTCAAGAATTTTTTCATTGCCTGCACCGGTTGCCACAGCGTGTTTGCTGCTATCCATATTCTTCATGTCGACAAGATACATATCAACATAGGGGATGGTTTTCTCATAGATGGCCCACGATGCAAGGCAATTGGTATCAAGACATATGTGCAGGTTGTTTTCTTTCCCTTTTTTTAAAAGTTCCATAAGAAATTGTGGATGTGTTGTCGGCTCGCCGCCACCAATGGTCATCCCGCCACCGGAATTTTTGTAAAAGGGTTCATCTCTTATGACTTCATCTATGATGTCATCAATAGTTAGAAGTTTTCCGGAAGGGAGTAATGCATCATAGATACAGGATTCAACACATTTCATGCACGCGTCACATTTTGTCCTGTCAATTTTATGGTATGTGCTGCCTTCCGCTCTTGATTCTTCAATTGGAACCGGAGGATATATCGCATCCTTAGGACAGTGTTCTACACACAAGCCGCACTGAACGCATTGCGTTGATTTCCAATAGATGTCGTTTTTCCCGCTTATGGTCTCAGGGTTATGACACCACAGGCATTTAAGGTTGCAGCCCATAAGAATGACAAGCGTTCTTATGCCCGGGCCATCATTTGTGGAAAATCTTTGAATGTTTGCTACAAGACATTTTTCAGACATTTTCATTTTCTCCTGTAAATACACACTATTTTTTTTGTAAAGCCGACATAGGAAGGAAAAAGACAGGGGTTGTGAAACAATATGCAAAACACGTTCTGGTTGCATTTTTTATTATTCGTGGTCAAGATATTTTGTGCCCGGCGATAGCCATCGTCAGTGCGAAAATATCAGTTATCCGGATGATTATTACACCTAAGTGTGTATTATTCTCACCTGTTTCAAAATGATTTTTAAACGCATCTTTTTCTACGATACGTTTTAAAATTCCATTACATTTGTAACCGATAACAGGAGGTTGTACAATTGACAAAGAAACATACGCGTTATTTTTTATATTTTCAATAGTTTTACTGTTCTTATTGAAAAAAGGTAATGTTATTTCATCGTTTCCTGTTACCATGATCGATGTTACATATTCTAAATGTATGTCGCTTTTGCTGTCTACCGTTCCTATCATTTTTGCCGTTGAAGGGCTTTCAAGCAATTCTATAATATCATCAGTGAATTTCATATCATATCGTTTTTGATCTGCCAATATTTTTTATTAAAGGTTATAGTTTTGCCTCCATGACACAAAGAACCTTCGCCACAGCTATCGCTTTGAGCTGCATGTTCATTTTTTTCCACACGGCATCATGCCATATATCAAACATGGGAGATTTGGTATCAAAATGGACAAATTGGCACTGAATTTGAAAGGCGTTTTTATTCGAACCTATAACGGATATTGTAAGTTTGGCGTTTTTCTTTAGGTTTTCTTTTGTTTTGCCAAGACACAAATCGGCAAATGCAACTGTCTCTGGGTCAAGAACCGAAAGTGTTGAGATAGCAACGACATTGGGTTTCTTCTGGTCATCCACGGTGCCGAGCATTTTAACTGAATTTGTTTCAGCCAGAGTGTCTATAACGCAATCAGGTATAAGAGCCATAATTTTAGTATAAAAAAAGCCCGGACGTGTTGTCCGGGCTTTTGGAAGTTAAGCGTTAAAGTTCCTGGACAGTCCGTGCAATAATGGTATCTTGCGTCCTTTTGTTTAATTCAATAAATGTTGCACTGTAGCCTGCCACCCGAACAAAAAGTTCGTTGTAGTCTTCAGGCTGTTTTTGGGCAGCGAGAAGCGTTTCGTTATCAACCATGTTGAACTGGACATGATTGATACCCAGATCGCACCAGGTCTCAATATAGGATTTAAAAAGATCAAACCCTTTGTCTCCTACAAGCTGTGCTGGCGAAAGGCGCTGATTTAAAAGGTTGGCACGGAACATATCTTCATGGGTTAATTTGCCAACAGACCTGAGAACCGCAGTCGGGCCTTTTTTGTCTAAGCCGGCGCCGGGTGAACATCCGCCGTCATAACAGGTATCCCCAAGGCGCCTGCCATTGGGCAGTGCACCGAGCAAAGCACCTGCGACGGTGTATGCAGCAATGTTTTGAGGAACTATGGGCCAACCCTTGGCAGTGGTCCCCCAGTATTCGCAGGGCATACAGACATCATCTCGCACCCGTGCATGGAAGTCAACAATAACATTGTCTGCATAGTCATCGTCATTGCCCCACTTGGGTGCTTTCACAAAGTCCATCCGCTCTTTTTCATACCCTTCCCAGTTAGCCTTGAGCATTTCAAGGAGCTGCTCCATGGTGTATTTTTTATCATCAAACACCAGTTTTTTTACACCCACAAGCCCATCCAGACCATCCATCCAGATAAAATTAGAGTGCCATGCATTGCCTTGTTCTCTGCTTTCATAACAGTTAAGGCCGGATTCAACACATCTCTCCCAGGTAGCGGAAAGGTGTGGCCTTCCCATAATGGTTTCTTCCGTATATCTTGCAATATTTCTAATCTTAACACCTTCCCAGTGAATGATCTTGTACTGTTCTAGTGTGGCTTCAAAAAGTTCATCAAACGACGCCATCTTGGTTGCGTCGCCTGTTTTAGGGCCAATCTGCATCTTAAATATGGGATTCCATCCGTTCCAAAGGGCCAGCTCAACGCATTTAGATCCAAGAGGCGTACATGACGCAAGGCGGGCCGGGATCAGTGCTTTTTTTGTTTCAGGACAAGGTACAATACAAGCTTGTGCAACCCATGTCCTTGCATCTTCTTCTGTATAATTACTCCAGTACATGGCTGATTTGATCAAAACCTGATCATTTCTCATATTCGGATACCCAAGGCCGTGGCGAATACATTCAAAAGCATTTCTAAGCACATCTTCCGGCATGTCCTTGTTGTATCTCAAGGCATAGGTGGGAGAAACACATCTGACCAATCTTGCAGCTTCAAGAATAAGATTTGTCAGGTCATTGTACTTCATTGTTCCATCAGGAGCCATACCACCAAGTGTCCAAACGTAAGGTCCGGGGTCACCGGTCAAAAATTCTCTGTACTGACGGTCTTTGCAATTGCCATATTCAAATGCACGGATAAGATATTCGCACATATATTCCATAGCATCATCTCTGGCAAGGGTTTTTTCCTTGACAACATCTTGCTCATACCACTTCCAGAACCACCAGTCCGGATGACAAGGCCATGCACCGTCGGATTTCTCTCTTTTCCTGCTCATGGTTTGTATCACTTCAAACTGAAGCGCTTCCGGAAACGTTCTAGGTTTGTTGGCAGGAACCCATTCGCAGCGCTCAGCCATTTCAAGAAGTTCTTGTTTTCTTTCCTGATCGGTTTCGAAATTTTCTGCTATGATTTTTGCCAGTCTTGCAAGACGTTTTGCATATCTTATCTCAGACTCCAAAGTAATTTTCATTGCCTTCCAGGTGTCGATTCTTTTTAAGTAATGGTATTCCTCATGAAACTCAGGTTTTGCACCAACGCTGTAAAGAATCTTGTCCGCTTTTCCAAGATGCCCGTCAATCTCGGCAATAATGGCATTGTAGCCTTTATTATAGTATTCCCACTGGGATGTACAGTAATATGTATTTTCCAGATGAGGTCCACCTGTAAAGGTTTGAGAGGTCGCGCACATAACTTTTTGCCGCTTGCTCAGCTGTCTTTCTACAATTGCTTGCTGCGTATATGGCTTCATGACAGCTATCGCTTTTTCAACGTCGTCTCGTACTTTTGGATCGAGAAGGTCATCTCTATCGTTAAAAAAATCTTCATTAAACGCATATGACCCGTTAGAAACCCAGAAGATTTTGTGAGGAGCTGAACCGCAGTATCCGGCTATTCTCGATTGATCAACGATGAATACGGGGATTTCATCACTAAGTTTTTCAAGCGCCTTGGCCCACGTGAGCATGTAGGGGTCAAGCTTGGCCTCTTCAGTAGACCAGGCTTCAGCGTATTTAAGTGGGCCCCATTCACATGCTTTGATGCCAGGCAGGTATGATGCCGCTTTGGTGGCTTTAGACCATGCAGCTTTTTTTAAATAATTAATACGCGGGGACCGTGCCTTTTCCGCCCACCACCAGTATTGTCTTTTTTCAAGTAAATCTTTAAGCTCTTTTTCTTTTTTTGCTGTTGACATAGCCTCACCTCTTTTTAAAACCTTTTAATTTATAAAAAAACAAATTATTTGGCAAATAAACAACGTGTCACAATATAACAACAATACAACATAAAAATATTAATCCGTGTTGTTTTGTATCGTTCCTTAAAGAACAGATATCTGGAACACATTGTGTTACAGGTTTTTGTTTAACCGGGTCACCGATTTTAACTTTTGTTATGGGCCGTTTAAAACGGCCCCGGCAGTTTCACGTTATTGTTTAACCGGATCGCCGATTTTAACACCAGCAGGTATATCACTTTTTTTCATTGGAGAAGATGTCCAGTATGCACATCGTGCATCAATTACTCTTTCCACAAGATCGCCATTGTCAGGATCATCTTCAAAAGGGAAGAACCATTTTGCGCCTTCATACTGATCAGTTGCCATTATTTTACCTCCTTAAAAAAATGAAATTATAATTGTTTATTTTTTGTGTACACCAACGCCAAGATCGGAATGAATAGGATACGATGAAGCATGTTTATCAAAACTTAATGTTTCTCCGCTGCTTTCTGCAACAAAGTTCCATCCATAACACTTTGGGCATTCACGCCAGCTTGCGCCGTCGTCCAGGCGGATATTGTACAGATAACTAAAAGACTCCTTAGCTCCTTCATAACTGCAATGTTCACATTTTACGTTCATGGATTTCACCTCCTGTCTAAGTGTTCTGTTTACTTGTTGTTTTTTTCCCTTTAAACACCTTGCCTCTAAATTTATTTACCCCCCATGGCTGAGGGCCTTCGTACTGTTCATCTGTTGCTACTTCATCACAGGGTTCCAGATGTCCACAGTTAGGGCAGATCCTAAATGTAACGGTTCCGGAAAAATTAGCATTTCCAGAAAAACGCCATAAATTTCTACCGCCTTGAAAGTTGCACTTTGAACATAGCATGACTCAAAAGCCCCCCCCGTAAAAATTATTTTTCATCAAAACCTCTGGTTGCACGAACATTTTTATCCCATGTAAATTCTGATGTGTTGGTTTTTATTCTTTCTGCAACCTCATATTTTTCACATTTTTTTATGTCTTCAAATACATTGACAATTTCAGGCATGCCATCGTCACCTGCGATTTCCATACACATCCCTTCAGATGCGGCCATGTTTGCAGTATCCGGTATAAAATGTTTACAATCTCCATGTCTGGGCATATGCAATAATCCTCCTATATGGTTAAGATATGTTAATGTGTTTATTCAATTTATTCTATGAAATACTTTTTTAATTATCACCTCCTTGAAATAAATCATATTATTGTTCTTTAAAACAATAAATATAATTTTTCAATTAAAAATTAAAAAAGTTTGAAACATATATTTGATATGATCATTACATTATTAACTTTTTTTTATCAACTTTTTTTTAAAAATAAATTTTTCTATAACATATGACCAACCATGGTTGTGGAAAATTAAGGTTGTGGCAGATTAAATCTAAAAGGTCTGGATTTAATCTGCCGGTTAGCTGATGAATGCGTGAAATAGTTTTTCTTAATCCTCAACTTAATGCTTAAGTTAAGAAAAAACAGTTGAACTATATCACACTTCCTGAACGGTACGTGCGATAATCGTATCCTGGGTTTTTCTGTTAAGGCCTGTGAAGAGGGCGCTGTAGCCAGCCACGCGGACAACCAGTTCATTGTAATCTTCAGGCTGTTTTTGGGCAGCGAGAAGGGTTTCGTTATCAACCATGTTGAACTGGACATGGTTAATGCCGAGATCGCACCATGTTTCTATATAAGACTTCCACAGATCAAATCCCTTATCTCCTACAAGCTGAGCTGGTGACAGACGCTGGTTTAACAGATTGGCTCGGAACATGTTTTCATGGGTAAGCTTTCCTACGGATCGCAATACAGCCGTAGGCCCTTTTTTGTCAAGACCGGCTCCGGGTGAACATCCACCATCATAGCAGGTATCGCCGAGGCGTCTTCCGTTGGGAAGCGCTCCAAGAAGAGCACCTGCCACCGTGTATGCGGCAATGTTCTGCGGCACCATGGGTATGCCTTTTGCGGTGGTTCCCCAGTCCTGGCAGGGAAGGCAGACCTCATCGCGCATTCTTTCATGAATTCTGACAATGACATCATCGGCATACGGGTCATCGTTGCCCCATTTGGGTGCTTTAACAAAGTCCATTCGCTCTTTTTCATATCCTTCCCAGTTGGCTTTGAGCATTTTAAGAAGCTGCTCCATGGTGTAT
>JAGVGX010000285.1 GCA_020056865.1 Desulfobacterales bacterium | reverse complement strand
TAATACTTTTGCAGCGTTCCTTGCCTCTCTTTTGCTTTCTTATCCCACTCTGGAACGGTTGTCTTCAAAAAATCTGCTTTATCGGCGCGAAGCGCCGGCATATCCAGACCAATAAATTTTTGCGCTTTATCTTTTGTTGAATAATCCGGTAATGCTACTGGATATTTTACACCATGTTTAACAAGGACAAGCGCAATTTCTTTCCTTGCTTGCTCGGCTTTTTGTATAGATGTTCCCAAAACCCGCATTGCTTCAACAGGCGAATGGAATCCAAGTCCGTTTGATGCTGCAACCCAATCCCATCTCCATTGAGCATGGCGAATAAATTGAAGCGCCGGTTTCATTTCTACTTCTGTTGCACCGTTATCCCAGGCAATTTTTGCTTCGATGTGTGTTGCCGCCAATGTTTTTTCTGCAATTGTTCTTAACTCAAGAATTTTATCCTGTCTCTCATAAACATTTTCAACTAATTTTTGTGTTTTTTCACGATGACAAACCTGGCAGGAATTTTCAACATTGTTCAGCGGACTCTGGATATGATGATCTGTAAACTTTACTCCGCCTTCCGATTTATACGGCATATGGCAATCAGCGCAGCTTACCCCGCGGTCAGCATGTATTCCAGTTTTGAATAATTCGTAATCAGGATGTTGTGCTTTCAGCATTGGAGCTTTGCTAAGTTGATGTGTCCAATCTGTAAAATCAATTTTATCGTAATACTCTTCCATCGCGTCAGCGCTGAAACCATTGTCCCAAGGAAAAGTTAAATACTTCTCTTCTCCTTTAAAATAATACTCAACATGACATTGTGCGCACACTAATGAACGCATTTCGTTGTGAGAAAAACTTTTTATGTCTCTGCCTTGTTTTTGAAGTGCTTCGATAAGTGCGGGACGTGTAATTCTCAAATCCATCGTTTTCGGATCGTGACAATCCTGGCAGCCAATGGGATTAACAATCTCAACTCCTAAATCTTTCCATTTCGATTTGTAAAATTCAGCAACTCCCATTTTTTGCATCATTCGCGGTACATCGGGGCTTTTACAACTCCAGCAAGTCGCGGGCTGCGGATTAACTTTATTTCCACCTGTGCGTAAAATATTTCTGATGTCTTTAACTGCATATACATGTCCCCGGGGCGCATTATATTCTTTAGAGAAAGCATAACCAGCCCACATAACCACCAATTCTGGCGTTTCTTGCAAATAATCTTTCATCGCTGAACCCGCATGTTTGCTTGCGAATGTAGTATCATGCATCTGCATATAGGTTTCATACTCGCGCGGATAATTTTCTCCCCATACTTCGTTTCGAGGTTCCCAATCTGCAATTGGTTTAACCTGTTGAAGTGTGTAAGCTTCATTTTTTCTTTCGATGATTGATGAAGCAAATAACCCGATTAAAAATACCACAACTACAGTAACAACAAACAACAGCCAGCCAAGCCATGGTTTGTTCCTCGTTAATTCTTGAATTGATTTCATTTTGTTACCTCTAATTAATTTTTCTTTTCTCCGTAGGAGTCCTTTGGACAATTTTTTCTGATGAAACGAATTCATGCAGCCACAGCGGAATAACAGATTCCGGATGAGGAAGTCCTCGTGCATATGGTGTTGATGATAAACTATGAACCCGTCCATGTGGTGTTTCGCGGTGACAATCCCAGCAATATTTTTCCGTCTGATCTTCAACGCTATTATTATTGATAGTTCTCAACGCTATTGGGTGAATTAAATTGCTGTGGCATCGAATGCAATTATCCTGAACTGCTCTTTTTCCGGCGTCCTTGATTTGAATTACTTGCGGTTCCCATCTCATTGTAAAATATGTAGCGTGGCGTAATCCGTCATTTGCTTTAAATAAATATTTAGTGATGATATTATTTTGGGGTACATGACAGTCATTACAGGTAACGCCTTTTCCATGACTTCCCCTTTCCCATGTTGCGTATTGAGGATACATTACATGACAGTTCACACACGTTTTCGGGTTGTCGGATAAATATGAAATAGCGTTTGAGATGTAGAGTACATAAAATCCTAATCCGACAAAGATTCCCGCGAGAACTGTTACCGGATATCTCCACTGCTTCGGCGGAATTGAGTGAGAAATAATTTTTGTAAACCAATTCTTCTTAATTGATTCCATCTCAATTCACTTTTCTTTTTTGTGTAGATCTATTCAATTCTTTTATCTCTGCGGTGCTTGTTGGATGTCCTATTACATCTAAATTTTTATGAATCTGTAAATAAGTTTCTTTCGAAATATTATTGTGCCAGTACCCAGTCAACATTCCGATTCCTGTGATTGCAATAAATATTAAACCAACACCAAAAGCTATGATTTTTTTAGAAACTTTTTTCTTACCGAAAATATTTGTAACCTCAAGCGTGTCTTCAACCGGGCAAGCATCTACACAACTCAAACACGAAGTACATTCATCAGAATAAACGGTTTTTACTTTATCAACTTTGATGAATGACGGACACGCCTTTGCGCATAATCCGCAATCTATACAACTTTTAGCATTTCGTTTAATTTTGTTTGGGCTCAAAAGCCCAATAACTCCCAACAAAGCACCATAAGGACAAAGATAGCGGCACCAGAAATTTCGAACAATGACCGAAAGAAAAAACAGAACACCAATAACAATAAGACTGAATCTGGAAATTTCTGCAAAAAAGTAATACATCTTTACGTCAGCCGCAATATTATATGTATCGCTTAAGAAAAATGCAAGTGCGGTTTCAGTCATCGAAAAAATTGCAAATGCAAAAAACGCAAGCAGTAAGTATTTCACAGCACGCAAAGGATAATCCATAATCTTCGGCAGCTTAAATCTCCGTTTAAAAAGCTTCTTCCAGATTTTTTCTCCAAAGTCTCCAACCAATTCAGAAACAAATCCTACGGGACACATCCAACTGCAAAAAGCTTTGCCAAAAGCCAGCGATACACCGACAATTGCTAAGAAAATGAAAAAGCCCGCGGGATGAACATCATGTACCTGCCCTGTTTGTATAAAATACACCAAACTCATCAGCGCACTGATTGGAAGAAATCCTTCAGCGCCCGGCGGTCTTTGGTGAAATGCTGTTGTACCGTTCGATTCCAAATACCAAATGAACTGCGTGAACTCGATACCTATCCAGATACAAAGAAGAGCAAAGATCATTTGTACTGCAAATCTAACTTTTTGAATCGGTTTGTCTGTGTTTTTTATATAATTTGAACTCATCTGATATCTTTCATATTTTAAGCACGAAATTTTTTTTTGAAAAGAAGAAAAAAACCTATATGTTAATATCAGAAAAATAATTCTGAATAAGAAATCAAAATAGTTTTGCTCGTTTCAATAACTGAAAAGAATATGATATGACTAAGACCGCATTTTTAATTTCATTACATTTTTTCTT
>JAGVGX010000275.1 GCA_020056865.1 Desulfobacterales bacterium | reverse complement strand
CTCTGTTCCCTCTGAAGGGATAAATGTGCGTTCAACAAACGTGATATGCCCTTTCCTGTCATACAAGATTATCGATGACGAACGGGTTCCGTATGTTTTACTTTTTATAAAAATTGAAGACAGCCTCCGTTCCCAGTTGATCCCAACACCGGTGTCGGGCAATTGGTCATCCGCAGGAACCGTATTGTCTTTGAGGGCAATAAAAAGTGTTTCAGGATCAATGATACTGTTAACAGTTACGATATTTCTGAAAGACTCCTTTGCTTTCTGCACTTTCGGCCAGGGCGTATCGAGAAGATGATTGCTGACGCCGTAGATCCCGGGTTTTATTTTTTTAACCCTATGTTCCACATTGGAATAGTAGTAAAGGTCACTGATATCGCCTGCAATCAGGTTAAATCCATTATAGTTATGCCCTACCTTTTTTATATGCTCCATATATGTTTTGGGCGCTGTTTCTCCTTTTAGAAAATCTGTAATCAATTCTCCTCTTGACGGAGCATCATCCTTTAACGTTGAAGGATCTCTGTAGTTGGTGATTGCTGACAATCGTCCGGATTTTGTCACGCCAAGCCATGTGCCTTTTCCTCGCAGGTCTTTTCCGGCAAGAATATCAGGGCTCGTATTCCAGAAGCCAAGAGGCAATGTAGGACGGTTGTAATATTCATCCCTGTTAGCCGCAAGGATCAACCTGTATTCAGGGTGCATATCATATGATATGAGAATCAGGCACATCTATTCCTCCGGAATTTTGTTTGTATCTGTTTTTTCTTTACTTGACTACAGATTATTGATAGAAACATCCCGTGTTTGTTCCTAAGTACATACAGCTATTATATTACACGACTCTTTTAAGGAGATGTATACATATGAACATAAGCAGAAAGTTAGGCATATTGATCTTTTGCGGCGTACCTGCAATTATCGGCGGCGGCATTGTTTATCATCTGTTCGGCACTTTTATTCCCGTTGCCGTTTATGAAACAATACTTTTGTTTGTCGCAGGAGGACTCATCTGCAAATAAACAGGCTGCTTTTTATCAACATACCAAATTTAGTTAAAAAAAGCTGCCTGAAACCATGCCGAAGCTTCCTTTATAAAGCGTTGCTGATGTTCTTTTATGCTCATGTTGTGGTCCCCATTTTTTTGCATGATAAGCTTTTTAGGCAAACCTGCTTTTTCGTATATTATTTTTGAATGACCAAAAGGTACAACCGTATCTTTATCCCCATGAAATAAAAGTATATGTTTTATTTTTTCAAGCTTTTCTGAAATATCAAACTTTAGATGCCCTTTGCTTAACAAATCGCTATGGGTGTTGTCGCCTGATTTTTCAACAGCGTCCATGATCCAGCGGCTACTCACTGGCGCGGCAATTGTGACAAGTGCATCTATTTTAAGTTCACTTGCAACAGATATGCATGCTGCGCCTCCAAAACTGCTTCCAAAAAGTCCGATTTTTTCACCAATATCATCTCTTGCGCAGATGGTTTCAATCGCGCAGGTTAAATCTTTACATCTGGCTCCAAGTGAGGTCACTTCATTAAAAACACCGTCGCTGCTGCCGCACCCACGATGATCAAACCTGAAGAATGCAATCCCCAAAGCATTGCACTTTCGGGCAAGTTCAATCTGTTTGGGAGAATCGCCAGTGCTGAAAAGCCCGTGTGAACCTATAACAACAGGCGGCTTATCAACACAAGGCAGATGCAGTGTCCCTTTTAAGGTATAGCTGTCGGATAAAAATGAGATATTTTCTAAAACCGGTTCGGATATGTCTGTCTTTGTCATTTGCAAGTTTCACTGTGGGTTCAGGGTGTCTGGATCTCAATTTTTTAAGCAGATTAGAATGCAATGAATGAAAAACATTCATAGATTCCGTTTGTTGACTATGGCACAAACGCATATCGCTTTCAATCATGAATATGGGAAAAAGCAAAAACAGCTACATCGCATTCGTCAATAAAATGACGATTGTTATTGGCTGTATTCTTAACCGCTTATTATTCTTTTGAAATACCACTAAAAACATTGCAACTACTATTGGCATACAGCTTGCATTTTCAAAATTTAATCATTTTTCTGCCCACCCGGCTGGCATTATAATTATTGAAGCAGATGAAGTGGGAAAGACAATTCCAGAAAGAACGGTTTATGTGAATTTACTACACTATAAAAACAATGCGCCAGATTCACAAATAGGAACTTGTAACGTGAGCAAAATTTACAACAAGAGCTTTTATGATGCCCATAAAGATGAGTCTCTTTTGTCCGCTGAAATAATCGTTCCCCTGATAATCAAGAGCTTCGAATGCAGTTCTGTTGTGGATGTCGGTTGCGGCATCGGCACATGGCTTTCGGTCTTTAAACAATTCGGCGTTAAGGAAATATGTGGGGTTGATGGAAACAAACTTGCCGAGGCAGATTATCTCATTGACAAGGCAAAAATAAAGACCGGTTGTGATTTTTCATCACCGTCTTTCAATCTGAATACGAAGGCGGATGTAACAATTTGCCTGGAGGTAGCGGAGCATCTTCCTGAATCGGCGGCTGATATATTTGTCGAAAAATTGGTACATAGCGCACCCGTAATTATTTTTTCGGCGGCCTATCCAGGACAAACTGGCGTAAATCATATCAATGAACAACCGCCGTGGTATTGGAGAGAAAAATTTAATAAGCATGAATATGTTGAGATAGACTTTTTGAGGCCACTCATATGGAAAAACGAAAAGATATGTTGGTGGTATCGTCAAAATATGACTTCATTTGTCAAGAATGATTATTTAAGGCGAAATCCTCCGGTATTCGATCTTTTCAAACAATATGGCCAAAGGAATGGGCCTCATAGTCTCACCCTTGTAAATGAATGGATACTCAAAAAGTGGCTGCATGCGAAATCCATGACGAGTTCCGAGATAGATTCCCATGGCACAAACAAGGAATTTAGTTCTCCTGATACAAACCATGCAGAATTTACACCTACTATGTGTAGACCAAATATAAACCCACTCCAAAAAACTATAGCAACAGACGCTCCAGCCATTAATTTATCAGCAACTATTCCAGCGGAAAAATCATTTCCGGATATGGATCATGCAGATAAAATTTTTACACATATGACAAAAGAAGAAAAACATAAACTCTACGAGCTTGCTTTGCGTTCATCTGGAAAGGTTTTTGTGGAAATAGGGTCTTATCTCGGTGCATCCTCATGTTATATTGCAGAAGCGATTCAATCAGATCCGTCTAAAAGACTTTACTGTGTCGATACATGGGAAAACGACGGGATGGCGGAAGGGGCAAGGGACACCTTTGATGAATTTTGCAGCAATACTTCTTCTTATGCAGATACAATTGTTCCTTTAAGAGGGAAAAGCCTTGAGGTGGCTCAGATGTTTAATTTTGGCATTGATTACTTGTTTGTGGACGCTGATCATTCTTACGAGGCTGTCAAGGCGGATATGCTTGCCTGGCTCCCAAAACTGAACCCGGGTGCTATGGTCATCTGTCATGATACAGGATGGGCGGAAGGTATTCAAAAGGCCGTGGAAGAAGTGATTGCACCGGTTTCCATTAACCATGATACGTTGCCTAACATGTACTGGACACACATACAATCAGCTCAGAACACCAAAGCAACCAAAACGTCTTCTATTCACCTGTCTGTGATCATTCCTACAAGGAACAGAGCCCAACGTCTTTCTATCGCTCTTGAATCACTGACCATGCAGACATACCCTGAGCATCTTTTTGAAGTCATTGTTGTGGATAATAACTCTTCTGATGACACTCGTGAGATCTGCAGAAAATATGAAGAAACAATTAAAAATTTTCAATATGTTTATGTGTCTGAACCAGGCCTTCATGTGGCCAGGCATACCGGATGGCAACGAGCTTGCGGGGAGATCCTGATTTATGGTGATGACGATATACGTGCATCATCAACGTGGCTGGAAGGAATTGCACAGTGCTTCAAAGATCCTGACGTTGCACTGGCAGGTGGAAATATTCTGCCTGAATTTGAAGCTGATCCTCCCGAATGGTTGGGAAAGCTGTGGAACAAAACACCCTGGGGAAACGTATTGGGCCCTTACTCCCTGATCGATTTCGGCAATCATGATTCCGAAATATCACCCATGTATGTATGGGGCGCTAACTTTGCAATTAAAAAAACGGTTTTATCAGAAGCGGGCGGATTCCATCCGGATGGGATGCCTTCTAAATTATCGAGATTCCGCGGTGATGGTGAAACTCATGTTTCCGAATTTATTCAACAGCACAAGTATAAAACCGTTCATCATTCCCGTGCAACCGTATTCCACTGGATCTCAAAAGAAAGGATGACGGTTGAATACCTTTATAAAAGAATGTTTTTACAAGGCATATCCGATTCATTCACCTATATTCGATCCAATAAAGCTACTGGAAAATTAAAACAGTATAAAAACAAACCAGACCGTATTGAAGATGCACTTTATAAAGGGCATTGTAACGGCTATAACTATCACCATATTGAAGTAAAAAAAGATCCTGAATTATTAAAATGGGTTTTACAGAGCACGTATGTTGCCGATAACATGACACAAGAAGACTGTCTCTACGAAGAAGATATAAAACAGGTTAATAACGCGAAAAAACATATCCAGTCGAAAGATTATCGTGCTGCGTTACACATTCTTGATCAAATCAGTCATATAAGCCAGCATATAAAAAACCTTCAATATCTGCGAACACTATGTTTGTTAAACTTGGGAAGAAATACAGAAGCTAATGAGGCAGCGCTTTCAGAGCTTAAGTTTTTTCCTGAAAATTCAGATTGCATAAACCTGATGAATTTATTCAGCAGCAATGATGAAAAAAATATTTTAAATGCAAACAAAATAAAGCAAGGGGCCATATAATGAACCGGAAACATGTGGAACAGATCTTTGATGACTACCGCATGATAGCAATCATCGTCTATGCTGAATATGATAAACAAGGGATTGAATTTTTTACCCCCAACAATTTT
>JAGVGX010000134.1 GCA_020056865.1 Desulfobacterales bacterium | reverse complement strand
CGAAAAACCTATTGTGAAGCCCTTTACCAAAATAGAAGACCATAATTTCTCAAAATACACAAAAGACAGCATTCACCATTATACAGAAACCATAACACCGACCAACACAATTCCGAGTAAAGTATTTTCCGGTTTTAAAAAAGCCTGCCACACCCTGTATAAATTTGATTCAAAAACAGAAAAAGACTTTGCCTGTATCTTAGAGCAGGATAAGGCAGTTCTGAAATGGCTGCGCCCGGCCGCCAATCAGTTTCATATTTACTGGGAACACAATTCCAGACAATATCATCCTGACTTTGTAGCGGAAACAGCCGACACCATCTATATGATTGAAACTAAAAAGGACGGCGATATTGATTCAGCCGAAGTGCAGGAAAAATCTCAGGCAGCCCTTACCTATTGCATGCATGCAACCGAATTCACCTCACAAAACGGCGGCAAGCCATGGAAGTATATTCTGATTCCCCATGATGTGGTAAAACTAAATATGGGATTTGATACACTGACAAAGCATTACGAATATGGAAGTAGTTAAGTAGTGATACAGGTGAACGAACCTGTTAAACTATGGCTGGCTAAAGTTGGCGCGGACGCGGGAGAGGAGTGAAGGCAGTTAACCACCTGTTGAACCCGATGACGTTATCAATCATTCAAGAGGCAGGTTATGACAAAAAAGGAGAAAATCAAAACCTAAAAAATGTTATCTAAATTCCGGGAACCGTGAACAACGCGGTGAATTTCAACAGTTTTGCCACGAATGATGTAGAATGCAAGGCAGGAGTCGATTACAAGAACACGATAACCTGAGTTTTTAAGTTTGTCATCTCGTGGTATCCGGCCAAGAAAGGGGAGTATTTTAAGATTGCCAATACGTTGATCGAGTTTTTCGATAAAAGCTGCGGCGTTATCAGGATTGTCACTTGCAATCCAGTCGAAAATTGAGATAAGGTCGTCAACAGCAACAGGAAGGTAACGGAGAATGTATTTATTTGCCATGCAATTGCTGCCGAAGTTTTTTCATCACTTGCGTATGAGTAAGTCCTTTTTCCCCTGCCGCAGCCTGGGCTTGAGCGACAGCAAGTTTCCCAAAAAGGTCGACCCTCGCTTTGAGTCTTTCATAGTGTTTGATACTCATAACAACGAGGTCACCCTCGCCGTTCTTGGTCAAATAAACAGGTTCGTCTTGTTCATGGCACAACGAAGCAATATCTCTCGTTTGATTGCGAAGGCTTGATATAGATTTTATGATTGGCATGGTTCCTCCTTTGAACAAAGCGCTTATATAATATAAGTTATCACCTAATTTTGATAAAATCAAACACAAATTTGTGGAACCGGTTTAAAAAAATCTTGACAAGCATGGGAAAAGATATATAGGCTAACACAACATCTTGCAGGAAAGAAAAATGCAAAAAAACCATATGGAAATCGAATATTTGAAAGATAAATGCTGGCAATGGCAGGCGCAGGGTAAGGGTCTGCCCCAAAATACCGACCAGTAAAACGCTATCTGGTTTACGTTATCTGGTTTATCAATGTATCGACCGTGGCAGCCCAAATGGCTTACGGTCTTTTTTTTTAAAAGGTCATAACATATAAAAAAAAGGGATACGATGTTTATTCGGCAATTTCCTGATAAAGCCCAATTTAAAAAACTTGCTAAAAAGCACAACGTGATACCTGTTTGTGTTGAAATTCTTGCAGATACGGAAACCCCTGTTTCTGTATTAAAAAAAATGTATCAAAATAAAGGCCCTGCTTTTCTTTTAGAAAGTGTTGAGGGCGGTGAACGATGGGGAAGATTCAGTTTCTTGAGCGTTTCTGCAAAAAGCCATGTGCAGGTATTTTCGCGTGAGGTCAGAATACTGGAAAACGGATCTGTGACAAACATTTTACACAATGGTGATCCGTTGGCTGTTTTAAGGGATTTTATGAGTCGGTTTAATCCGGCATATGTCCCTGAACTGCCCAGGTTCTGGGGAGGGCTGGTTGGCTATTTAACGTATGAGATGGTATCATTTTTTGAGAAAATACCGAACCTGTTGCCTGAAAACACGCCTATCGCAGACTTTATGATTCCTGATGAAGTTCTGATTTTTGACAATATACGCAATACTTTGCTTTGCATTGCCATTTGCTTTATTGATCAAACACATCGGTCAGATCAAGATATTAACGAGATGTTTGCATCCGCAAAAAATCGATGCCAGTCCATACAAGATATCATCAACCATCCTAGCATAACTGTGGAATCTTCTTTACATAAAAAAGATTACAGGCTTTTGCCAGTGCTTGAAAATGAAACATTTCGAAAGCGTGTTGGCAAAGTAAAGGAACATATTCTTGCCGGTGATGTCATCCAAACCGTTATCTCTCAGCCTTTTGTGTGTGCTGATCCGCCGGACCCTTTGTCTCTTTATAGAATTCAGAGATATGTCAATCCATCTCCGTATCTTTTTTTCATGCATTTAAATCATACGGTTCTTGTGGGCTCTTCACCGGAAACAATGGTAAGGCTGGAAAACGGGCTTGCAAATCTTCGTCCTATTGCCGGCACAAGACCAAGGGGGGAAAATGAGATGGAAGATCAGCGCCTTGCTCAAGAGTTGCTTGCTGATGCAAAAGAACGTGCAGAGCACCTTATGCTGGTTGATCTGGGCCGTAATGATCTGGGACGTGTGTCACAAACAGGGTCGGTTCATGTGACAGATCTGATGATTGTGGAGAAATATTCCCATGTCATGCATATTGTTTCCAACATAACAAGCCGTTTAAAACCTGATTGTGATGCATGGGAACTGATAAGAGCAACTTTTCCTGCAGGAACACTTTCCGGCGCACCCAAGGTAAGAGCCATGGAGATTATTGCTGATATTGAAAAGGAGTGCCGAGGCCCTTACGGAGGAGCGGTAGGATACATTTCATTTAGCGGCAATATGGATATGGCGATTACCATAAGAACCGCGTGTATTGAAAAAGGCGTATTAACTGTAAGGGCAGGTGCGGGTATTGTTTACGATTCCGACCCTGAAAAAGAAAGGATAGAAACCATCAACAAGGCCATGTCAATTCAAAAAGCCCTGCAACTTTTACAGCGCGGAGAAGAGCCATGATTGTTATGATTGATAACTATGACTCGTTTACCTACAATCTTGTCCAATATATTGAACAGATCGGAGCCAGCGTGAACGTAGTGAGAAACGACGCTGTGACTTTAAAAGAACTTGCATCGTTGGAGCCTTCCGGGCTGGTTATCTCTCCAGGGCCAGGGCGACCGGAAACTGCAGGGTTGTCTGTTCCAGCCATAACGTTTTTTTCAGGAAAAATCCCCATTCTTGGTGTATGTTTGGGCCATCAGTCGATTGCAGCTGCTTTTGGGGGTGATATTGTTTCAGCCAAATATATCATGCATGGGAAAACGTCTGAGATTTCATCGGATGGCAAAGGCGTTTACAAGGGGATTGAAACGACTTTTCCAGCCATGCGTTACCATTCTCTGTCCGTTTCAAGGGCAAGTTTGCCGGAATGCTTTATCATCAGTTCTGAAGCTGATGATGGTGAAATTATGGGGATAAGGCACAAGGAATACCCTATCGAAGGGATCCAGTTCCATCCTGAATCCATCATGACCCGGTCGGGAATGAAGATGTTAGAAAACTTTATTGATCTTGTATGAAAAGCAGGGGTGTTTGATAATTTTAACCCACGTTAAACGATGTTATATGTCCTTTTTGTTGATGAAGGAAGACAAAAACAATGTTCAGAGCCTATCTGGAAAAAATAATCAAAAACGTTGATCTTGGTGAAGAAGAGATGTTTTGTATGATCAATGAAATTTTTTCCGGAGTTCTGACAGATTCACAAATCGGAGCGTTCATGGCGGCGCTTTCAACAAAAGGTGAAACTTTTGAAGAGCTTGCAGGCGCAGCAAGGGCCATGAGAGAAAAAGCAGTTCGAATACAGACAGTTGGCCTCAATGTTGTTGACACCTGTGGGACCGGCGGCGATGGCGCAGATACGTTTAATATATCAACAACATCTGCGTTTGTTGTTGCCGGGTGCGGTGTGCCGGTTGCAAAGCACGGGAATCGTTCTGTTTCGAGTCGTTGCGGCAGCGCAGATCTGCTTGAAACACTTGGCGTAAAACTGGGAACAGATCCTCGAACGGCGGAGCAATCCATTGCAAACATAGGGATCGGGTTTATGTTCGCACCTGTTTTTCACGGTGCGATGAAGTATGCTGCAACTGCAAGAAAAGAAATCGGCATTCGATCAATTTTTAATATGGTGGGGCCGTTATCTAATCCTGCCGGGGCTGATTTCCAAGTGATTGGTGTTTATGCCCCACAGTTAACTGAAATGTTTGCCAGAGCATTAAAACGTCTCGGTTCAAAACGCGCTTTTGTGGTGCATGGGCATGACGGACTGGATGAAATAAGCGTTTGTGCGCCGACACGTATTTCAGAATTAAAAAATGGAAACGTGATAACATATGAGATTACGCCTGAAGAATTCTTTGGCAAACCTGCAGATTCAACATCTCTGGCCGGAGGAGATCCAAAAGTAAATGCGAAGATAACCCGACAGGTTCTTGCCGGAGAAAAAAGCCCGCGTCGAGATGTGGTTCTTATTAATGCTTCTGCAGCCCTTGTGGCAGTTGGCAAAGCAAAGGATTTAAGCGAAGGCATTCGTATGGCTGGCGATGCAATTGACAAAGGGGCGGCTACAAAGAAACTGGATCACCTGATTGATTTTACGCAGGATATATCACAATGACAGCAGATTTTTTATTCGACATCGTTGAACATAAAAAAAGAGAAGTTAAAGACGCGAAAAAACATATTTCAGAAAGTGCACTTGCTAAAGATATTGTTTTATCTCGTGATAGACGTCCATTTTTTAACGTGTTGAAAAAACCAGGGCCTTCAGGTGCAAATATTATCGCTGAGATTAAACGCGCGTCTCCTTCCAGGGGGGTTATATGTTCCGATCTTGATCCTGTTGCACTGGCGAAAAAATATGAACATGGTGGAGCGGCCGCATTATCGGTTCTTACAGATAAAAAATACTTTAAGGGAAGTATTGAAGACCTTCAACAGGCCAGAAAAGCCACACACCTTCCGGTTTTAAGAAAAGATTTTCTTATTTCTTCCTATCAGATTTATGAATCTGCTGTTGCCGGTGCAGACGCAGTACTTCTTATTGTACGCATACTTTCTCAACAGCAGTTGCAGGATTATCTGAAACTATGTGATGAACTGAAACTCGATGCGCTTGTAGAAATTCACTCCGCTAAGGACATAGAGGCAGCAGTATTGGCCAAAGCAAAACTTATCGGGATTAACAACAGAAATTTAAGCTCTTTTGAAACAGATACACATAACTCAATTAAGCTTGTTTCTCTTTTGTCGCCGGATCAGATCCCTGTTGCCGCAAGCGGAATTGTAACAAGAAGAGATATAGAAGAAAATATGGATGCGGGGATAAACAATTTTCTTGTTGGAGAAAGCCTTGTCCGTGCAAAAGATCCAAGCGCTTTTATCAGATCATTATTATGGCCCGAAGGATGTGTTCATACATAAGGCCACCTATGGGGAACGTCAACCAGACGGACAGCTTTTTAAACACACTGCAGGTAAAAATTTGCGGGTTAACGCGCGTGGATGAAGCTTTAGGGTGCGCTGATCTTGGAGCTGATGCCATAGGGCTGGTTTTTTATTCTAAAAGCCCAAGATACATCACCATGCAAAAGGCAAAAGAAATTTGCCTTGCTGTGCCGGAGAAAATAAAAACCGTTGGTGTGTTTGTTGATGAAACATTTTCAAATATAATGCATATTGCCGGGTATTGTAGGTTAAAAGGGGTTCAGCTTCACGGCAATGAATCGCCCCAACTTGTTGATCAACTTGTGAAAGAAAATCTTATAGTCATCAAGACCTTGTTTTCAGGTAGAAACCCTCATATCGATGATGCATTTAACTACAGTGCATCTGCGTTTTTAGTGGAATGTGGCAAGGGTGTTCTTCCAGGAGGAAATGCTGAGGTATGGGACTGGAAGGAGGCTCGAAGATTGGAAAATAAGTTTCCTTTAATACTTGCCGGCGGGCTTTCTTTTGAAAATGTTGCAGAGGCTGTCAGGGCGAGCCTTCCGGATGCCGTTGATATCAGCTCAGGTGTTGAATCATCACCCGGAAGAAAAGATCTGAACAAGGTGGCCTCTTTTATAAAAAAAGTTTCAGGCTGTAGCGCTCAGCAAGCCATTAAAAAAGTTTTTTAAACAATCGTGCGTAATCTTTTTCCAGACAATACAATTTATTTACGTGTTGTTATTGACACGTATAGATGTGTTGTTATATTAATAACAAAAAATATAATTAAATTTTTTTATTGCAAATTTTTATTGCATATAAGATAAGTGAGATTCACTCACCCGAGTGGTTTAAGGGTTTTGGTATTTGTTTTTATTATAAAATAAAATATCATTATAATGTATCATTGTTTGAGACTTAGGAGTTGATTGAAGAAATTGGTAAAATAAAACTTTTTTAATAACCTGTTTATTTCAGGAGGTGTAACATGTTGGAACAAGCTTATAAGGTTAATCCAGAAGAATTCGGGCAGCCGTTTGGGACCGCAGGCGCTCCAACTGAGAAGGGATGGCGCGTTGTAAATCCTGATCCTTGGTATTTTAGAAACAATCTTGTAGCTGATAAGATTCAGACTGTTGAAGGTTACAGCGACAAGGATTATTACATGGACTGTACCAAGGTAAAACTCTTGTGCGATATCGACAAGCAAATGCCGAATGCAAGCCCGGGTCAGCTTCACGCAGAACTTCTATCACGGTATCTTGATACACAGAACATCATTATCAGGGAAAAAGAGATTTTTGTCGGCTCCTGGGGTAATGACCAGCATGCGATTCTTTATGATGCTCTTTCAGATAACTGGTTTGCTTTCCAGGAGTTTTATGACTACGGGAAGGCGTATTACTGGAAAGACGGCGAGAAATTAAAGGTGACCAAAAAGATATACGACGACGTTAAGGCATTATGTGAGAAAGTCAATCTTGTATTTGCCATTAAGCCGTATTTAACAGATACGCATTACCGGATGTACACGGAAACCGGCATGAGGTTCTGGGAGATTTCCGGTGCAACCGGTTTCCGAGGCAATCCTGATCATCGCTGGTATATGAGTCATGGGTTGAGAAAATTGGTAGAGATGATGGGTGAAACAGTTAAACGTCTTGAAAAAGAGATGACTGAAGCAACCGGTAGCGAGTATTGCAAGATAAGTCATCGTGTTGATGACTGCAAAGCGTCTATCCGCTGTGCCGAGTCGGTAATCAGGTGGATAAAAAGACACGGTCAGGTTGCCAAAGATCTTGCAGTTAAAGAGAGCAATCCTAAAGAAAGAGAACGGCTGGAGAGAATCGCATCAAATTGTGCATGGATATCAGAAAACCCCCCGCGTGATTTTTGGGAGATGATGCAGCTTCACTGGCTCAGTTTTATGGCGCATTATCTTATTGAGCATACCTGCCATAGTGTTACCTTCCGTCCTGACCAGGAATGGTTCCCATGGTTCGATAAAAGTGTATTAAAGGAAAAGACAGTAAGTAAAGATCAAGCTGCAGATATTATAGCTTTTTACTTTATGAAATATCACGAGGTCGGGCTTCTTGCGCAACTGGAAAATTTCAGAAAAACCGGTATGGGAGCAAGAGATTTTTCTGTTATTACTGTAGGCGGCCAGAAAGCTGATGGTTCAGATGCAACAAATGAACTGACCATGCTGATGCTCGATGTCATTGACGGTTATCGGTTTCATTTCCCTGATGTAAAGGTCAGATGGCACAGTAAATTTGATAAAAAGAACCTTGACAGGGTAGTGGAAATTATGAGAACCGGCATGGGGTCTCCGTCACTCAGGAATGATAATACAGCTATTCCTGAAATGCTGCATCATTACGGCAGCATGACTATTGAGGAAGCAAGGAGCTGGGCCGTAGTGGGCTGCAACACACCTGGCATAACTGTTAACTCAAAAGGGTCACACAGAAGATCCGCGCGTACGAACAATGTGTTAAAAACTGTTGAATTGACGCTTTTTAATGGAAAAGATCCGGAACCCGGCCACGAATGGATATCTTCGAGAGAGAGTGGTGACCCAACCACTTTTAAAACGTTTGATGAGTTTTATAGTGCATGGTTAAAACAGTGGGACTGGCTTGTAAGAACAGGCATGAATATCTTTAACGTGTGTGATGAATTCTTTCAAAATATGATCAGAAGGCCTTTTTTAAGCATACTATACAGGCGGTGCGTTGAAGAGGGACATGACGTGATGCATCTGGATGTGCCATGGCTTAGCTTTATTGGTGCTCCTGGCTGGGTTGATACGGTTGATTCGCTGATTGGGATAAAGAGCCTGATTTATGATAAAAAGAAGTATAAGATGGAAGACCTTATAAAAGCGCTTGAGGCAGACTGGGAAGGTTATGAAGATATGCGCCAGGATTTTAAGAGCGCGCCGAAATTTGGAAATAATGATGACTACGCGGATGATCTTTTTGGTAAGGCTGTGCATGATGTCACCGAGATAGGCAGACAGATTAAGGATTTAAGAGATGAGCCTGCAGGGTATGTAAACGGTCTTGTGGTAACCCATATGTATCATCTGGCTCCATATACAGGGGCACTTCCCAATGGTAGAAAGAGGGGAGAGGCTTTGTGTGATGGGGGGATCAATCCTCATGCGGAATTTGATAAAGGCGGGCCATGGGACAGAATGGCATCCGCCCTTAAAGTGGATCAAAGTCAGTTCAAGGCATGGATTTATAACCAGAAATTTGATTATAACACGGTAGCTGGAGAATCAGGGCTTGACAAGATGATTGATTATACGTTATCCGGTCTGGAAGGCGGTATGGATCAGTTGCAATACAACCTTGTTTCAAGAGAGGTTTTGACAGATGCTAAAAAACAACCTGAAAAGTACCCGTTCCTGGCAGTGAGGATTTCCGGATACAGTGCATATTTTACATCACTTCCCGAATATGTTCAGGATGCAGTTATTGACAGGGTAGATCACGAGCTGTAAAAGAAGAAAACTCAAGATAAAAAAAGGGGGGGGCATCGAAAATAGCCGCCCCCCTTTTTTTTTTAATGCAAGGGCTGTCAAAAAAATTGAGGTTGTTTTTTATTTAGTCAGTTCCTATGGATAACTTTTAGGAATATATCTTCAAGACTCATTAATACAGGTTTTATTTCTATCAGACCCCAGTTATTACTGAAAATAGCATTTGAAATTTTTATAGATATATTTTCTTCCTTCTCTGTTTCAATAATGTAAGAGCAAACGTTTTCCGATACTATTTCTTTTATTTCGATTTTCATAACACCATGAATCTTTTCCAGTTCGTACATTATTCTATCTTTGGGACCTTCTATCTGAACATGTAAGCTTGAAACTCTTTGGAGTTGATGCATAAGGTTTTCCGGTGTATCCTCGGCAATTAATTTTCCCTGATCAATAATGATAACCCTGCTGCATATTATGCTTACATCATGAAGGATATGCGTGCTTAAAAGAACAGTTCTGTTACTATCCATACCTTTTATCAGATTTCTGATTTCAATAACCTGTTCAGGGTCAAGGCCTATCGTCGGTTCATCTAAAATAAGAACTTCAGGGTCATGAAGGATGGCCTGGGCCATACATACTCTTTGCCGGTAACCTCTTGACAGGTTTTTGATAAGTCTTGACGCAACATTGAAGATTCCGCATTCTTCCATTACTTTCCCAATTTGTTTTTTTTTTTACTATTTTGTCTAAACGTCTTGCTTCAGCTACGAAATTGAGAAATCCGGATACAGTCATATCTGTGTATAAAGGAGCTTTTTCTATAAAATATCCGACCTTGCTTCGGACTTTCAAAGAATCTTTAACCACATCATATCCTGAAACAAAAGCATGGCCACTGGTTGGAGGAAAAAAACAGCTCAATATGCGCATGGTAGTTGTTTTCCCAGCTCCGTTTGGGCCCAAAAAACCTACAATCTCTCCTTTTTTTATTTCAAAGGATACGTCGTTAATAGCAGGGATCATGCCAAAAAATTTCTTTAATTTTTTTACTTTAATCACTTAATTATCTTCCGTTTTTTGTACAAAAAAATCGACTTCTCTATCCAGATCGTTTTTGAAAAGGCTGCCGATTAAGAATATATTGGGAGACGTTTTTGTTTTTGCATAGACACATGTCATGTTTGGATTATAGTCACCAATCAAAATACTTAAAGGAGCTTTGCCGTCTTTTTGTTGCAAGCTTATTTCAATTGAGGGGGGGGCAAGGCCAAAAATTATTTTTTTTTCTGGGTCATCAGTAATTGGCATAATTTTAATAATTTTAGAACAAGTCAATAAAAATTCATTAACCGATTTGGTACGTGCCTTTTTTTTTACCGGTTCGGTTAGTACCCATTCGTTATCTTTTTTAATAATAATGATTCTGTTTGTTTTACTTGTCAGTTTTATTTCTTCTATATTAGACGTTTCAAAGTGAAATACTGTTTTTATATTCTCCCCTTTAATTGTGCGATTACGGTTTGCATCTGTTTCAAATAGAAAGTAGTATAAAGATAAAACTGTCAGAATAGCAGAAAAAAGAATAACCGGCCTTATGTTCACCCTTTTCTTACCCTCCTTATATATATTAATAATGCAGCGAGAAATACAATGGCAGGTTCTAAAACAACTATAACCCAGAAAATAAACCTTACAGGTTTAACGGTAAGGGTGGAAGAAAGGTTTTGTCGAATTTTAGGTCTTATGGAAATAAGATCTTCCTGATCAGAAAGCCATGCTATGACGTTTAAGACAAGATCCTTATTCCCTAATATGCTCAAATAACGATTGCTAACAAAATCAGAATCACCAAATACGCAGATGGCTGATTTTATTTTATTTTTTTCATGGTTGTTTTCCGTCGTAGCAAATGCCATGGCTGCAACTGCAATAGGCCCCTTTTTGTCTGAATGTTTGTTAAAATTTACTCTATTTTGATCGACACTGTTTTTGTCATTTTCAGCCCAGCTATCTGGCGAGGTTTTGACAAGAGAAATCCCTGAAACATCTGGGATAGAGGATTTTTCTATTTGAACTGACCTGGCAAATGAGAAAACGGTTTCAATATTAAATGTTTTTGTTACAGGGTGATTTTTATAATAAAATGGAGCAATAGGCGTAAAGAAATCGTTACTAAAAAGACGGCTTGTTTTGTCTACAATAATATCGTTTGCCATTATCACGCCGTATTTTTTTAAAAAACCTGATAATTCAGGAACAGTATACGGATCTATCATAACAAGAAGTTTCCCCCCTTTGTTAAAAAAAGCAGATAGACTGGCAAGCTCTCTTTGTGAGAAATCCTTTTCAGGTCCGCAGATCATAAGGATAGAAGCATCGTCGGGCACCCAATTATTTCTGGATAAGGAAAGTTTTTTTATGGTATAATTTTCAAGCTCCAAGGCTTTTGCAAAATGGCTATAGCCATTTTTTTTATCTGAATTGAAAGGATCTTTTTCACCATGTCCGCTTAAGAAGTAAATCGGTTTTACTTGTTCCTTTGTTGTTTTTAAAATTGCGTTAACAATGGATTCTTCGTTTGTATAGAGGATCTTTTTGCTTTTGTTCCCACATTCAATAACTGATTCACCGTAGCTGTTAATACCGTATTTTTTTGCTGCTCCTGGATTTTTGTCGAGATTGTTAAGGGAATAAGATATATTGGAAGATACGTTTACAAAACGTTTAAGCAAATTCTCAGCCTCAGATCTTTTCCCTTTTTCGTAAAATACGTTTATAGCAATATTTTTTGATAAATTTT
>JAGVGX010000292.1 GCA_020056865.1 Desulfobacterales bacterium | reverse complement strand
TTAACAGTCATTTTTTTTATATTTTCATTTTTATTTTGATATTATAGATGTATAAAACGATGCTTAGTAAAGCTGATTCATTGTTTTAAGTCAAGAATTTGTTGCAATGCTATGATGATACTGCAATATGTACGTTGATTATCTATTGAGGCAGTGTCATTTTATGATCCATGCTTTCATGGATGCGGTTTTATAATTTTTTTTCATTTGACTTGTTTATTGCATATTCAAAAAAAAGTATATATAAAGTAATATTTTATTAGATCATTAAAGATACGTTTTCATATCAACCAAGGAAGAAATTTATGTGCAGTAAAATTTTTGTAAATGCAGTTGATCCTGATGAATGCAGGGTCGCAAATATTCAGAACAACAAACTCGAAGAATTTCATATTGAAAGAGCTACAAAACAAATTACTCGTGGAAACATATATAAAGGGATCGTCACGCGTGTTGAACCCAGCCTTCAAGCAGTTTTTATAGATTATGGCGAAGAAAGGCATGGTTTTTTGCAAAAAAATGAGATCCACAGTGACTATTTTAAAGACAACCCTTCAGGAGACCGTTCCATTCAAAACCTTGTAGAACGGGGTCAGGAGATGATTGTTCAGGTTACGAAAGACCCCTTTATGAAAAAAGGGGCCATGCTTACAACCAACATATCCCTGCCTGGACGACATGTGGTTCTTATGCCTGGCAGTAAAAACAGAGGAATATCAAGGAAAATTGAAAAAGAAAAAGAGCGAGCCCGGATTAAGGAGATTATTGAAAAGCTGAAAATGCCTGAAGATTTCGGTTTAATTGTTCGAACCGCAGGCACGGATTGTACAAAAACGATTATCGACAAGGATATAACATACTTGATGCGTTTGTGGAAAAATATTAAGGAAAATTTACAAAAAGAAAAGGCCCCTGTGCTTCTGTATAAGGAAAGGAGCCTGGTGGTCAGATCGATAAGGGACTATTTTGTTCCTGATGTAACAGAGATTCTTATAGATAATGAAAACGTTTTTCGTGAAGCAAAGGAATTTATAAAAATCATCTCACCCAAACACACCAACATTGTTAAATTCCACAAAAGTGAGAAACCTATATTTACAAAATTTAATATAGAAGACCAGATAGCCTCCATATATAAAAATAAAGTTCTTTTAAAATCCGGAGGGTCTATTGTCATAAGTCCTACGGAGGCTCTTGTAGCTATAGACGTAAATTCCGGGAAATCCATGCAAAACATATCTATTGAGCAGACCGCGTTGCATACCAATCTGGAAGCAGTAGAAGAGATTGCCCGTCAGCTTAGACTTAGAGATTTAGGTGGACTCATTGTTCTCGATTTGATTGATATGAGGGATGTGAAACATAAGATAGCCGTAGAAAAAGCTATGAAGACGCATCTGAAAAAAGATAAGGCAAAAACAAAAATCGGCAAGATTTCTCTGTTTGGGCTTATGGAAATGTCCAGGCAAAGGATCCAGCCGACCATTGAATCCAGCAGCTTTGAAACCTGCTGCCATTGTAAGGGAAAAGGCCAGATACCTTCTTCTGAAACACTTGGGCTCGGTTTTTTACGAAAGCTGAATTTAGAAACATTAAAAAATGATATTTCACAGGTCAACTGTATGGTGCCACCGGATGTTGCCTTTTACCTGTTAAATAAAAAAAAGAAAGAGATTTATGATCTGGAAAACAGACGCGGCATCCATATATCTATAGCAGGAGATCCAAACATGGTGCCCGGGGATGACAAGATAATGTGCAGCTAAAGATTTTGAAACATTACGTTTTTTCCCGATTCTTGTATGAAAGGGGTACGAATATCATATGCTAAATAAAATAGCCAAACTGATGGTAATGGGTTCAATCTTGGTTGCGTGTGTCATAGCAGGTTTATGGTTTTTCCCGATCAATAATCAAAAAGCTGCTGATTACAAGGTTCCTGATAAAGAGGTGCAGATGCAGGTAGATCAGCGATCTGTAATTGATTATAGCCGCTTAGACAAGGACAATGAATTAAAATCACTCATGTTGAAACGGAAAAATGAGCATGGGATTGAAACAGGTGTTGATGTGATTATGAATTCCGATGAATCACTCAAAATAGGAAATTTCACTGTTTCCATGCAGGAAATTATTGATAAAATGCGTCTTAAAAGTGGTGAAATTGTTGAAAAAAACATAGCTTCAAGTGGAAACAGAGAAGAAAAGCAACTGGAAACATTAGGAATATATGTGGTACAAAAGGGTGACAATATATGGAATATACATTTTAAGTTTTTACAAGACTACTTTAATCACAAAGGGATCTCATTGTTACCAACATCCGACGAGCCGAATCAGGTAGGTTACAGTTCAGGAATTGGAAAACTGCTTAAGTTTTCCGAAAAAATAGTGAGTATATATAATATCAGAGAGAAAAAGCTTGATGTTGACATAGACCTTATACATCCATTAAGTAAACTGGTGGTGTATCACATGACCCATATCTTTGAGCTGTTAGACGCGGTTGATTACAACCATGTAAACCGGATTCAGTTTGACGGTGAAACACTCTGGATTTCCTCAAAATGATGTATTCGTTACTTTTTTTTGAAAAAATTTATAATTTTGTTGACCGAAAAAAAAATAGCATGTAAAAAAAACAAAAATTTACATATGGTTGTTCTTAAGCGTGTATTTTTGGAGAACCTGGGAATAATTAACCATCAGGTATTATTAAGGAGATTTTGTCTTGATTAATGTTGCATATGCTATGGGAACCGGAGGCGGTACAGGGGGAGGGGCAGGAGGATTTTCAACGTTTATTCCTCTTATCCTTATGTTTGTTATTTTTTATTTTTTGCTTATTCGCCCTCAGCAGAAAAAGCAAAAAGAACATCGTACCATGATTGAAAACTTAAAGGTTGGCGATCAGATTATTACAGGTGGCAGTATACACGGACGCATCATCTCATTAAATGATACTACGTTGACCGTAGAAATAGCTGATAAGGTGAGAGTAAAGATAACCCGTGGCAGCGTGGCTGCATTGATTAATGCAACACAAAAAAACAGCCCGGTAACCGTCAAGGATAATTCTTAAAGATGATTCTTGAATTTTTCATGTAAAGGGATTGAGCATTGCAGAAACTAAAATGGAGATTGTTAATCGTACTTGCAGTTTTTATCACTGCTGGCGTTTATGTGCTTCCAACAGTAATAAGCGATTGGTGGCCTCATAAAAAGATAAACCTGGGCCTGGATCTTCAGGGCGGCATGCATCTTGTTCTCGAAGTGGATACACAAAAGGCGGTTGAAAGCACCATTGAGCGTATTTCCCATGAGCTGAGAAGAGATTTGAAAAAAAAAGGCATCAGTAGTCGTAAAGGCATACATGTTGATAACGCCAGAATATCTATTGAATTAAATGACAAGGATGCAGAAAGTTTTAAAGAGCTTATGGATGCAGATTACAGGGATCTGCAAATGGATACAAAGCATTCGGATAATCAATCGATTGTATATCAATTGGATTTTCCTGATGATGAAACCTTGCGTATAAAAAAAATGGCTACGGACCAGGCCTTGGAGACCATAAGAAATCGAATTGACCAGTTTGGTGTCAGCGAGCCGGATATACGTATTCAGGGAGACAACAGAATACTTATTCAACTTCCCGGGATTAAAGATACACATCGAGCAAAAGAACTTATAGGCAAAACAGCGCTTTTGGAATTTAAATTGGTAGATGAAGAACATGATCTTGATTCAGCGCTTAAAAACGGTCCTCCTCCGGGCAGCACGATACTCTATCAGGAAATAGACGATCCCAAAACCGGGCGTAAGATAAAAAATCCTTTTTTAATAAATAAAAGAACGTCTCTTACAGGTGCTACACTAACCGATGCAAGGGTTCAGATAGATGCTCAATATAATGAGCCCTATGTTTCCATTAAGTTTGACAACAAGGGAGCAAGAGCTTTTGCAAAGGTTACAGAAGAAAACATAAAAAAGCGGCTTGCTATCGTTCTGGATAATAATGTGTATTCAGCGCCTGTGATTCAGGATAAAATCAGTGGTGGTGAAGCCCGTATTACAGGTAATTTTTCAATGGAAGAAGCACATGATCTTGCTATTATTTTACGTGCAGGAGCGCTTCCTGCTCCAGTAAGTATTCTCGAAGAAAGGACGGTGGGCCCTTCTTTAGGAGCGGACTCCATTAACCAGGGGCTTTTATCTATGTGTGTAGGAGGGTTTCTGGTTGTTGTTTTGGTGATGGTTTATTATAAATTTGCAGGGTTTATCGCAGATGTTGCCCTGTTTCTAAATCTTTTTCTGATAGCAGCGGGACTTGCTGCTTTTCAGGCAACATTAACGCTTCCCGGCATTGCAGGGATTATTCTTACAATCGGAATGGCAGTCGATGGGAATGTTCTTATATATGAACGGATTCGTGAAGAGCTCAAACTTGGCAAAACCCCGAGAGCAGCAGTTGATATAGGTTACAGCCGGGCGACGTTAACAATCCTTGATGCTAACATAACAACCCTGATTTCGGCGGTTGTTCTTTTCCAGTTTGGAACCGGCCCTGTAAAAGGATTTGCAGTAACACTTAGCCTCGGTGTTATTGCCAGTATGTTTACCGCAATTGTTATGACTCGGCTTGCATTTGATTATATGATTTTGAATCGAAATCCAAAAAAATTGAGCATATAATTTTTTTGATTCGTACATTTAAGTTAATTTTAAGTTAATAATGTATTAAACTATTCATCTGTTTTCCGGAGACATCCATGCAGATTATAAAATCTGATGTAAATTTTAATTTTATTGACAATAGAAAAATCGCCTATTTGTTATCCGCTCTGATGTTATTAGCGACGATTGTCTCCCTTGTTATTCATAAGGGGGTAAAGTATGGAATTGATTTTGAAGGGGGTACATTAATACAGGTCAAGTTTGATACACCGGCAAGTATGGATGATATAAAAAATGGCCTGAATACCCTGGGACTTGAAAAATCAACAGTCCAGCTTTTTGGAGACAAAACGGAAAACGAGTATCTTGTTAGAACAGATCTAACCATTGCCAATTCTGAAGCTTTTTCAAAGAACATGCAGGATGTTTTTAAGGAGACCACAGGCACCCTTGCAAACATTCGCCGCGTTGAAATGGTAGGCCCCCAGGTAGGCAAGGATTTGAAGGAAAAGGCCCTGCTTGCCCTGTTTTATGCAGTGCTGTTTATCGCCATATATATATCCGGTCGTTTTGAGTTAAAATGGCTGTTAAGTGGTTTTATTGGTGTTGTTCTGATAGGTACCTTGACCTTGATTATGAAAATATGCGATTATTTTTCTTTTGAAAACAGTATGCCTTTGCTTATAGCTGCTGCGCTGGTTATTACACTTGTTCTTTTCTGGGTGTTTAAACTGGCATATGCCATGGGTGCAATTGTGGCGCTTATTCATGATGTTGCAATTACCATTGGGATATTTTCCATGTTAGACATAGAATTTACCCTGCCGGTTATTGCAGCGTTGCTTTCTATTTTAGGTTATTCCTTAAATGACACGATTATTGTTTTTGATCGGATACGGGAAAACTTAAAAAAATCTAAGAGGTCTTTTTTGGGAACAGTTATTAACACAAGTATCAATGAGACACTGAGCCGAACACTGGTTACAGCTCTAAGCACGCTTGTTGTTGTAGTTACTCTTTATTTTATGGGCGGCGCGATTATACACGATTTTGCATTTGCCCTGCTGATAGGTATCATTACAGGCACATATTCATCCATATTTGTGGCAAGCCCCATTCTTATTGCCTTTCAGGGAGTTAAAAAATAAAATCACGAACATATAATGGAAAAATTTCTGCCATGGTTTGCTCTTAAGTGTATCCCTGGAGTTGGCAATCATATCTTTAAGCTTCTTATAGAACGTTTTAATAACCCTGCTTCGGTTTTTGAATCCTCAATAGAAGATTTACTCTTTGTAAGCGGTGTCACTCCTGATCTTGCCAGAACGATCCTTTCGCATCAAATGCCTGATTCATTAAAAAAAGAAGTTGAAGATGTTTATAAAAAAGGATACCATATTGTTACGCTTTCTGATGAAGATTATCCCCGTCTTTTGCTTAAGATCCATGACCCGCCTCCATTCTTGTATGTTTTCGGATCCATTGACAGTTCCATAAAAAATATTGCCGTTGTTGGTTCCAGACAGTCGACAACGTATGGAATCAAAACAACCCATCAGTTGTGTAAAGATCTGGCCTCATGTGGGATTACAATTGTAAGCGGTATGGCTAAAGGCATTGACACGGCTGCCCATATCGGTGCTATGGAAGGAAACGGTCGTACAATTGCCGTTCTTGGCAGCGGTTTTGATCAGATTTACCCTAAGGAAAATAAAAATCTTTTTTACAAAATTGCTGAACAAGGGGCAGTTGTTTCAGAATTTTCTCTTTCTACCAAACCCGAAGCGTATCATTTTCCTAAAAGAAACAGGATTATCAGCGGGATGTCTCTTGGCACCGTTGTTGTTGAAGCTGCAAAAAGAAGCGGTTCCCTTATTACCGCCCGCCTTGCCATGGAACAGAACAGGGAAGTGTTTGCTGTCCCAGGAAATATTCATTCATTTAAAAGTACGGGAACCCACAATCTGATTAAACAGGGAGCAAAGCTTGTTGAAACTGTTGATGACATACTGGAAGAACTTGCAAATGTCATCCCATACAGAGATCCAGTGAATGGACCCTTACAAGGTATTGCAACAGATATAAAATTAAATTTATCAAAAGAAGAAAAGCTGGTATTAGATACGCTTGGCACAGATCCGCTTCATATTGACGAGATTATGCGAAAAGTATCAATGGAATCCGGAAAGCTTTCGAGTTTGCTGCTTCAGCTTGAGTTAAAAGGAGTTATTGATCAGTCTGTCGGCAAATATTTTTCAGTTAATATTAAATAGACATAGGTGTAAAAAATTATGGTGAGCAAACCCCTTGTTGTTGTTGAATCACCAACAAAAGTAAGGACGATAAAAAAATATCTTGGCAAAGATTATAATGTTGCGGCAACTGTCGGACATATTAAAGATCTTCCTTCAAAGCAGATCGGCGTTGATATCGAAGGAGGTTTTATCCCTGAATACACGACCATACCAGGGAAACAGAAAATCATCACTGCATTAAAACAGGCTGCAGGGGATGCCGAACATATTTATTTGGCCCCTGACCCGGACAGGGAAGGGGAAGCTATTGCTTTTCATACAGCAGAGGTGCTGAAGAAACAGGGCAGGAAATTTCACAGGGTTTTGTTTCATGAACTGACTCAGAAAGCCGTTACTGAAGCCATGGCTTCGCCCATAGAGCTCAATGCTGATAAGTATGATGCACAAAAAACCCGCAGGATATTAGACAGGCTGGTAGGGTACATGATATCGCCGCTGTTATGGCGAAAAGTAAAAGGCGGGCTTAGTGCCGGACGTGTTCAGTCTGTTGCCGTTCGTATTATATGTGACAGGGAAAGAGCCATACATGCCTTTGAGCCTGAAGAGTACTGGTCGATTACTGTTGACCTTGAAGGAGAAAATCCGCCGATATTCAAGGCAAAGCTTGTGAAAAAAGACAATAAAAAAATAACGATTCCTGATGAAACAGCATCAAATCACATACTCAATGAACTCAAACGCGAGCAGTTTGTTGTAGAAGATATCCAAAAGAAAACAACAAAAAGAAATCCTCTCCCGCCGTTTATTACAAGTAAACTGCAGCAGGAAGCGATTGGGAAATTAGGATTTTCTGCTAAAAAAACCATGATGGTTGCACAACAGCTTTACGAAGGGATCGACATCGGACCTGGTGAGCCTGAAGGCCTCATTACCTATATGCGAACCGATTCCATCAGAATTTCCCAGGATGCGGCGCATGATGCTATGAAATATATCCATTCCAGTTTGGGGCAGGCATATGTTGTTGACAAGCCAAGGTTTTTTAAAAACCGCAAAAAAGTCCAGGATGCACACGAGGCAATAAGGCCCACCAATGTTTTTCATACGCCTGAAAAACTGGGGGCGTTTCTTGGCAAAGACCAGCTTGCGCTTTACAGTCTTATCTGGAAGCGTTTTATTGCGTCCCAGATGAATCCGGCACTTATTAACCAAAATACCATATCTGTTAAAGCGGGCTCTTATATGTTTACCGCCAGTGGATCATCTATAAAATTCCCCGGTTTTATGGCGCTGTATATTTCTGCTGATCAAGAGATTGAAATAAAAAAAGATGAAAAAAGCAGACAGCTTCCGGA
>JAGVGX010000083.1 GCA_020056865.1 Desulfobacterales bacterium | reverse complement strand
TTAAAAATATGAATGCATATATTGTTGCGGGTTACCGTTCTGCAGTAGGAAAAGCCAAAAAAGGAGCATTACGTTTTACACGACCTGATGATTTGGCAGCTGAAATAATCAAACACCTCGTTGCTTCTATCCCAAAGATGGATCCTGAAAAAATTGATGACCTTATTGTAGGAAATGCAGTTCCAGAATCTGAACAGGGAATGCAAATCGGAAGAATGATTTCTTTATTGTCGCTTCCAATAAAAGTTCCGGGAATGATGTTGAACCGTTATTGCGGATCGGGTTTGGAAGCAATTGCCATGGCATCATATAAAATTCATGCAGGTATGGCTGATTGTATTATTGCGGGTGGCACTGAAAGTATGTCACTTGTTCCAACTGTTGGTTGGAAAACAGTTTTGAATTATGAAATTGCAAAAAGAAATCCTGATTGGTATTCCAGCATGGGTGCGACAGCTGAAGCTTTGGCTGAACAATATAAAATCAGTCGTAAAGATCAGGATGAGTTTTCATACAATTCGCATATGAAGGCGATTAATGCAATAAAAATGGGATATTTTAAAGATGAAATTGTTCCCATCACAATTAAAGAAACTTTTGTTGATGAAAATAACAAGAAACAAATGCGGGAGTTCATTTTCGACACAGATGAAGGACCACGTTCTGATACAAATGTAGAAACTCTTGCCAAATTAAAACCTGTTTTTTCTGCCAATGGAAGTGTTACAGCAGGAAACTCATCGCAAACTTCTGATGGCGCTGCTTTTGTGATGATTATGTCAGAAAAAATGTTGAAAGAATTAAATCTAAAACCTTTCGCCAGACTAATTAGCCATGCTGCTGTTGGAGTAGAACCACGAGTTATGGGAATCGGTCCGGTGGAGGCCATTCCAATTGCTCTTAAAAAAGCTGGTTTAAAATTAGACGACATCCAACAAATAGAACTTAATGAAGCATTTGCATCACAGTCACTTTCTGTTATTAGAACCTTGCATCTAAACAATGATATCGTTAATGTAAATGGTGGAGCAATTGCTCTTGGACATCCGCTGGGTTGCTCGGGTACAAAACTTACTGTTCAGTTATTAAATGAGATGAAAAGAAGAAAGCAAAAATATGGGATAGTTTCGCTTTGTGTTGGAGGTGGTCAAGGTGTTGCAGGAATTTTTGAATTGTTATAAACATAAAAAATATGGGTCATGGAAAATCTAAAAAAAACATTAATTGGTGGTGAATTTCTGATATCAGAAAGTAAGGCTGAGGACATTTTCATCCCTGAAGAATACACTGAAGAGCAAAAGTTAATTGCTGACTCATGTTATGATTTTGTAAAAAGGGAAGTATGGCCCATCCTCGATAAAATTGATAAACAGGAAGAAGGATTAATGAACTCATTGATGGACAAAGCAGCAGAACTAGGCTTTTTTGGCATAAATGTATCAACCGATTATGGTGGCTTCGATATGAATTATGTGAGTGGGCTGTTAGCTACCGAAAAACTAGGAACCGGACATTCATTTGCCGTTTCATTTGCCGCACATACTGGAATCGGTATGATGCCAATAATGTATTATGGCAGCGAAGAGCAAAAGATGAAATACCTTCCAAAACTTGTAAATGGTGAATGGAAATCATGTTATTGCCTTACTGAACCAGGTTCTGGATCCGATGCTAATGCTGCTTTATCGAAAGCCATATTATCTGCTGATGGCAAACACTATATCCTGAACGGGCAAAAAATGTGGGTCACTAATGCCGGTTTTGCTGAAATTATGATTGTATTTGCAAAAATTGATAATGATGAAACACTCACTGCCTTCATTGTTGAAAAATCGTTTGGGGGAATTCAGGTTTTACCTGAAGAACAGAAAATGGGTATAAAAGGAAGTTCAACCCGGCAGGTTTTCTTTAATGATTGCATGGTTCCTATTGAGAATATGCTTTCGAAAAGGCAAAACGGTTTTAAAATTGCCCTTAATATTCTGAATATGGGAAGGGTGAAACTTGCAGCAGCAGCCATGGGAGCGGCAAAGGAAACTTGTAATAAGGCTGTTCAATATGCTAATGAACGCCATCAATTCGGAAAAGCGATTTCAGAATTTGGAGCTATTAAATACAAACTAGCCGAACAAACTGTGCGAATTTTTGCGTGCGAATCGGCTTTATACAGAGCAACGCAGTATATTGAAGAAGCTATAAATTTGAATATCTCAACTGGTTTAACAAAACCTGAAGCAATTTTGAAGGCTGTTGAAAAATTTGCACCAGAAGCTGCAATTTTGAAGGTCTTTGCCTCCGAAGTTCTAAATTATACTGTGGATGAAGGAGTACAAATTTATGGAGGAATGGGTTATTCTGCCGAAGCACCTATGGATAGAGCTTATCGTGATTCTAGAATTAACAGAATTTTCGAAGGAACCAATGAAATCAACCGAATGCTGATTGTAGATATGATTATGAAAAGAGCAATGAAAGGTGAACTGGATCTTATGGGACCAGCCATGAAAATTCAGTCTGAGTTGATGTCGATACCTGATTTTGGTAACGAGGAAGATGTACTTTTTGCAAAAGAGAAGAAATATGTTATCAATTTCAAAAAAACCGTTTTAATGATAGCTGGTATGGCTGCTCAAAAATTAATGAACAAGCTTGCAGATGAACAGGAAATCCTGATGAATATTGCTGACATGATTATTGATGTTTACATTTCAGAATCAGTGTTACTAAGGGTTGAAAAACTGGTTTCACTAAAAGGTGAAAATGAAAACTCAGAAAAGACTGATATGATGCGTGTTTTCATAAATGATGTTTCAGACAGGATAAACAAAAATGGTAAGGAAGCTATTAGTGCATTCGCTGATGGCGATGAGCAAAGAATGTTATTGCTAGGTTTGAAGAGGTTTACCAAAACAGAACCTTTCAACACAAAAGAAGCACGCAGACGTATTGCTGCGAAATTAATTGAGAAAAATGGGTATTGTTTTTAAGGGTTTGTTGTTCAGAGTTTGTTGTTCTTTGTTTGTTATTCTGTGCTCAGAGTTGGTTGAAACTTGAAACTTGAAACATGGAACTTGAAACATGGAACTTAAAACATGGAACGTGGAACTTGAAACATGGAACTTGAAACATGGAACTTGAAACATGGAACTTAAAACATGGAACGTGGAACTTGAAACATG
>JAGVGX010000072.1 GCA_020056865.1 Desulfobacterales bacterium | reverse complement strand
TGGTTGGTTGAAAAAAATATCATTTGAGTCAAATTTGCTTGACAAACTTTTTGAAAGAGTAGAAATTAACCGATTGTTTATTCGTAAGACGAAACTGATTTTACTCAAGGTGCTGTCCTTTGTGTCCTTATGTATTATAGTAATTTAAAAATGGAGGATTGATAATGTATAAGATCGTACCCAAACGGATGTTTTTCACCAAAGGAATGGGGTATCATAAAAATAAACTGCAAAGTTTTGAAATCGCTTTAAGACACGCAGGAATTGAAAAATGCAATCTGGTTCATATTTCCAGCATTCTTCCTCCGGAGTGTAAGATTATATCAAAAACAATAGGTATAGAAGAAATAAAAGCAGGTCAGATTACCTTTGTGGTTATGGCTCGAGAAGATACCAATGAACCCAATCGTCTCGTCTCCGCAGCGGTGGGATTGGCGCAACCCAAAGATAAAAATCAATATGGATATCTGAGTGAACATCATGCATTTGGAGAAACTGTAAAAAAATCAGCAGATTATGCAGAAGACCTTGCGGCTACGATGCTTGCTTCAACCTTGGGAATTGAAATGGATCCTGATGCTGCCTGGGATGAGCGCAAGCAGGTTTACAAGGTTGGCCAGAAGCTGTTTGTATCTCGCAGTATTGCTCAATCAGCAAAAGGCCATAAAGACGGTCTCTGGACAACTGCATTGGCATGTGCAGTGATGCTTCTGGATTAAGTTCCGGTTATTATCAGATTGGGGAGTATAATGATACATAGAGATTCGATGTTTAAGAACGCGCCGGATATTATTCCTCCATCGCTTTCCAGGAACATGTCGATTACGGATCTGGTTAACGTTTTTGGACAAACCTCTTTTGAAGCAAGGAATGTATACAAAGGTGCCCGACTTTACAAACGGATGATTGACGATGGTGATGTTATCTGGCTGGGCATATCCGGTGCCGGAATTGCAGGCGGCATGGGTGGCCTGGTGATTTCATTGCTTGAATCCGGGTTTGTTGATGTCATTTGTTCGACAGGCGCCCAGGTATATCATGATTTGCATTTTGCTTTTAATCTTCCGGTAAAGGCAATTTCTTCCGGATGCGACGATGATATTCTCCGACGTCACGGTGATACGCGAATATATGATATCGGCATACGGGAAAAAGAAACCCTTGAAGCACAAGACGGTATTATTCGTGATTTTGTTAGAACTTGTTATGCAGAGCATTTGAATAAAGATGGCCTTTCAAGCTGGGAATTTAATTTTGCTTTGGGTAACTGGGTATTAAAAAACAGTAAGCACCCTGAGCGTAGCTTTGTTGCCAGGGCAGCCGAATGTGGGGTGCCAATTTTTTGGGATTCTTTAGCCAATCATTCGATTGCCATGAATTTGGTTTTAACTGATAAGGAAGGATTCCCGGTTAAGCTGTCTGCGCAAAAAGATATATTTGATTCAGCGGCTATTGTTTTTTCGTCTGAACAAACCGGTTTTGTTGAACTTGGGGGCGGTGGTCCCAAAAATTTTATTCAGCAAACCGGACCTACAATTCATCAGATTTTAAAAATTGATTTTGAAGGTGCAGACTGCGGGCTTCAAATCAGTACAGCATCAGAAAAAGAGGGCAGTTTATCCGGATGCACCTTCAGTGAAGCGGTGACCTGGGGCAAATATAACGCTGCGGACGAGAAAAAACTGGTTCAAATTTGGGGTGAATACAGTTTTATTTTCCCGATTCTTGGGTCTTATGTTCTTGACAACTGTATAAAAAAGCCATTCAAAAATATAATATCACAGATGCCGATTTATATTAAAAAACTGGATAACGCCTGATGGAACTATATTCCAAACAATTTCTAAACCCTGGCGATAAATATACTGATTTTAAGACAGCTGCGGTGGCTATCCTTCCGGTCCCCTACGAGGGTGGGATAAGTTACGGTGGCGGTACAGCCATGGGACCCGATGCTGTGCTTGAAGCTTCATATCAACTGGAGTTTTACGATGAAATTCTTGGTTGTGAGCCGTTTCGTATGGGAATTGCTACGGTGATGCCACCGGAAATTTCTAATAATTCAGAAAAAATGCAGGCCTCTATATACGATTGTGCCGGATTATTGATTCGTGAAAACAAATTCGTGGTGATGTTGGGCGGAGATCATTCCGTGACAACCGGTTATTATAAGGCATTGCAGGAAAAATTTGGACAGCTTTCAGTTATTCAACTCGACGCCCATGCGGACTTAAGAGATACATATCAACAGGATCGATTGAGCCATGCGTGTGTTATGGCACGATTAAAAGAATTTACAAAAAATATACTACAAATAGGCATTCGGAGTATGTCTATTGAAGAGGCCGGGATAATTGAAGCAGAACATCTGCAAGTATACACAATGGCGGATTATAGAAAGCCCGGTTTCAATATTGACACGCTTATTGACAATCTTCCTGATCCTGTTTATTTGACATTGGATGTGGATGTTTTTGACTGGAGCGTTATTAGAAGTACGGGGACACCTGAACCTGGTGGTTTTTTATGGCAGGAAGCGCTCGATTTGCTGTATAAAATTTTTATGAAGAAAAATGTTGTAGGGTTTGATGTCGTTGAGGTTGCCTATAACAAACACGATCAAAACTCGGTATTTGCTGTTGCAAAACTCATCTATAAGATGCTTGGATTCAAGCTTGCCTATTATCTTCAAAAGGAGATCACTGTTTGGCCTGAACAACCAAAAGGGGCTCTTTTTTAATAAATTTGATATTTATAAAAATGTTTCAACTTTCCTTAGAAAAGGACGGGGAAAAATCAAATGGAGTCTTTAAGTAAAATGAAAACAACGTCAACACAAGATTCGATGACTTCAATGTCTGAAGAATACCCAATGTTTAACAGAAAAAAAAGAATGGATTCAAAAAAACGCTGCCAGATTTGCGGAAAAGATCCATATCCGAATTATTTTTACTGCCCATCTTGTCATCATAGGGTAGAAAATTACGAAGATTACGATATATAATAGAATCGGCAATTTTGTGAGATATGTTCCCGGTTTCCCTGTCACTGCAAAGGATTCATAAAAAAAGCAGAGTAATTCCTTTTCGTACAATCATAACACCTATGGAAGCAAGCAGGAGACTTGCAATCTTGGAAGCTATTTTTGATCCGGCTTTTCCAAGAAAGCGATTGATGGCTTCGGAAAACATAAACACAATACCTGCAATCAGTATATTGCTGATCACCGCAAGGGTCGTCGTTAAAAAACCATGGTCATTTAACTGAAGAATTGAGGTTGTAAGCAGGGCAGGACCAGCAATAAGAGGTACGCCTAAAGGTACAGCGCCCAGGCTTTCAGGGTCTAATTTCCGTTGTATTTTTTCGTTTGTTATCAGATCGGTTATGGAGATGATAAACAGGAGTATGCCTCCTGCCACCATAAAATCCGCGATGGTAATTCCCAGAATTCTCAATAGCGATGTCCCAGCATAAAGGAAAACCAACGCCACAATTGAAGCGGTAACAACGGATTGCCATATGATTACCCGCTTTCTTCTGAGGTCTATCTCCTGGGTAAAACTGATAAACATAGGCAAAACGCCTATAGCGTCCACAGCCACAAAAATCGGCACAAAACACAGCCAGAAATCTTTCATAATTTTCCTTCTTAGCGGTTCAAAAAAATTATTTTTACCATTGAATAGTCAACTATTACCATAAAGTATGTTGAATTGCCTCATTTGTTTTGTATATAATCATATAGTTTATAAAAATAACTTTTTTATTCGAATAAATCGGGTTGATATATTATGTCAACATGAATAAAAAGGCATTATATAAAAAACAAAACAATAATGTTGGACTTGCGTTCTTCTGGTACGATCTGTAACCATCAAATAATCTGCACGTATGGTTTGGATGTATGAATTTATGGCAAGCTATATAGACCTATTATTTTTGTTGATCGGTTTTGTTGTGATCGCCCTTGCTTCCAAGCAGATCGGGGTATTTTTTACCAAGGCTGAACTTCCTCTGATCAGCGGATTCCTTTTAACCGGTATTCTTGTCGGGCCTTATGTTTTAGGCTTGATTTCACAGGAAACAACAGAAAAGCTGCGTTTTATAGATGAGATGTCACTGGCGGTTATCGCTTTTGCCGCAGGTAGTGAGTTATATTTAAAAGAACTGAAAAATCACTTTAAGAACATCGCATGGATAACTGTGGGACTTGTTGTGAGTACATTTACGCTGGGAAGTCTCACGGTTTTTATGTTGTCCGATTTTATTCCTTTTATGAAGACCATGCCTGTTGCCAGCCGAATTGCAGTTTCTATTCTTGCGGGCGCTATTCTGGTTGCCCGCTCACCGTCTTCGGCTATGGCAATTGTCAATGAACTTCGAGCAAAAGGGCCTTTTACGCAAACGGTGTTAGGCGTAACCATGGTTACGGATGTGGTGGTTATTACACTGTTTGCAGCCAACTCTTCGGTTGCGGATGCGCTTTTAACCGGCCTGAGGCCTGATCTTACTATTATTTTACTATTGGGTTTTGAATTTGCAGTATCTTTGATCATGGGATACACCCTTGCAAAAGCATTGCAACTTGTCCTTTCCGGCCGCATGAATGGTATTGCAAAAATCTGTATCACGTTACTGGCAGGATATTTTGTTTTTGCCTTGTCTGCTGCGATTCGGAAATTTACCCACGAGCTGATGTCTGTTGAAGTGCTTTTAGAGCCTTTGCTTATTTGTATGCTGGGTGGATTTATAGTCGCCAACTTCAGCAGATACAGACAGGAGTTTTCAAAGATCCTTCGCGAAATGGAACCCGTTGTTTATGTGGCGTTTTTTACACTTACCGGTGCATCGCTGTCTTTTGATGTTCTGGCAGCAACCTGGCCGGTTGCGCTTATCATCTTTTTTGTTCGTATGGCATCCATATTTGCAGGTGCTTTCAGCGTGGGTGTGTTAGCTGGTGCTCCCATGAATCATAACCGCGTTTCATGGATGGCATATATAACTCAGGCAGGTGTTAGTCTGGGACTTGCCAAACAGGTTGTTGTAGAGTTTCCGGATTGGGGGACAGCCCTTGCCACTGTAATCATCTCGGTGATTGTGTTGAATCAGATTATTGGTCCTCCTATGTGTAAATGGGCAATCCGACGGATAGGCGAAGCGCATTCCCGTGCAGATACTCCAGGGTTTGACGGTGTTCGAAATGCTATTATTTTTGGTATGGAAGGACAATCTGCTGCGTTGGCCCGACTGCTAAGCTCCCACGGATGGCAGGTAAAAATAGCGTCTTTGGAAGCTCATGAAGCCGATATCAGCAGGGCCGATATCAACCAGGCGGATTTTGATGTTATACCTGTTTCCGGTTTGACGCTGGATGTTTTGAAACACATAGATGCCGGAAATGCTGAAGCCATTGTTTGTATGCTTTCCGATGAAGAAAACTACCGGATATGTGAAATGGCATATGAACATTTTGGGACCGGCAGCCTGGTCGTGCGTTTAAATCATCGTGATAATTTTGATCGTTTTCATAAACTGGGTGTTTTAATTGTTGATCCTGCAACAGCCATTGTGAGTCTGCTCGACCATTTTGTAAGGTCACCTACGGCCGCATCGCTGCTTTTGGGGATGGAAGAAAATCAGAGAATTGCTGAAATGGAGCTCCGCAACCCAAACCTTCATGGTCTGGCACTGCGCGACTTGCGATTGCCCTTGGATACCCTTATCATATCCGTCAGCCGTCGAGGGCATACCTTGATTTCACACGGGTTTACCATGTTAGAAGTAGGTGACTTGTTAACTGTTGTCGGATCGTTGAAAAGTCTGGAAGAAGTTGCCCTTCGGTTCGATATTAACAGAGAACACGCTCTTTTGCACCTGATTGAAACGGTTTCATCCAGTGATCTGGCAGGTCAACCATTGAAAAAGGAAGTAAAGAAAATCATTCGTGAAGACAATATGGTATATAAAGACCGATTTGACGGATTTATTGAAGAATGTATGGTCATTGATCTTGATAGATCGGTAACAACAAAGATATTATTTGAAATGGTTGCCGACGAGATGTCTGCCAGAATGAATGTAGCATCTGCGTTGCTTTTTGATTTATTGATGGCGCGCGAAAAGGAAAGCAGTACAGCCATAAGCCCGGGAATTGCCATCCCACACATTATTATCGAGGGAACACATCGGTTTGGTATTCTTTTGGCCCGCTGTAAGGAAGGGATTCGTTTTTCTGAAACAACCCCCATGGTTTATGCTGTTTTTGTGCTTGCTGGAACAAAAGACGAGCGTAATTTTCATCTTCGTGCTCTGGCGGCTATTGCTCAGATTGTTCAGAGTCCTCATTTTGAAAATAAATGGTTGAGAGCAAAAAACAAAAAAGCCCTGCGTGATGTGATCCTTTTGGCTGACCGGAAAAGACCCTGACAGGGGACGGAAGACAAGATTTAGATTATTTTTTTCTTGACATTTATTGATTATTTATTGACAATACATTTAACATAAACGTTCAGGTGCTTATTTAAAGCTTAACAGGGAACCCTGTGA
>JAGVGX010000297.1 GCA_020056865.1 Desulfobacterales bacterium | reverse complement strand
GCTCGGATATCTATCCCCTGTTATGTATGAGAAAAGTTTCTATGAAAAACAGGTGGCGGCATGAAAATGTTTCGTGTCCACTATTGACATCAGAGGTCAGAAACGTAGCTGCTCGTAGGAGTAATGTTCATGGTGGGTAAAGAAAGCCGAAATCCCGGTCGGCATATGTGCCGAAACAATCAACCGAACCGCCGTGGTACGTGATCCGTATGCCCGGTGGTGTGGGAGGGGGGAGGTCGCGAGATCCCTCCCTATCCCGATTATGTGTCAAAAGGTAACCCAGAAAAAACAAATGACCAATGGAAGAAAAAATAGCTGAATATGAAGCCTCACAGGCTTCCTAAGCGTTCTCAAGTCAGGAGTGCAAATAGAAAAACGGCGGGATACACCAGAGGGGATGCCTTAAGGCGGCCATTTCCGTCGGTTAAAATTTTCGCCCGCCTTGACCAAACTAAAACGTTTTGAAACTGGCTCTAAATGTATTAAAAAATATAAGGTATTCAAAAAGGAAATCGGATATTGCATCATAATAGGTTGATTGACAGATATAACCGCCATATTAACTATCTGAGAATATCGATTATTGACCATTGTAACCTTAGATGTATCTATTGTTCTCCTTCCCATAATGTCCTCAAGCTTCCACAAAGAGAGATATTAACCTATGAAGAAATTCTTCGCCTTGTTAACATAGGCGTAACGCTTGGCATTTCCAAAGTCCGAATCACTGGAGGAGAACCCCTTATTAGAAAAAATTTGTACGATTTTTTAATACAATTAAACCATATCAAAGGAATAGATGATGTTTCTTTAACCACAAACGGTGTTTTACTTAAAGACAACATTGATAAGATTAAATCATCAGGGATAAAAAGAATAAATATCAGCCTTGATACATTAAGCAGACAAAAATATCATAAGATAACAGGTGTCGATGCGTTTAAAAAGGTTTGGGAGGGCATTAACACGGCACTATCAGATGGTTTTTATCCCATCAAACTGAATGTGGTTGCGCTTCATGGCATTAATGATGACGAGTTGGAAGCGTTTGGCAAATTATCCATTGAATACCCTTTTCACATTCGTTTTATTGAATATATGCCCTTTGGTACCGAATATATGAATAAAGCCGGGCATCTTTTAGCCCCTGAAATAAAAAACATCCTAAAACGACTCGGCAATATGATTCCGGTTAATACGTGTGTAACCGATGGGCATGTCCAAAGTTATCGATTTGAAAATGCAAAAGGAGAGATTGGTTTTATAAGTCCCTTGAGCCGTCACTTCTGCAGTACGTGCAATAGGCTTAGACTGACAGCCAATGGCATGCTGCGATCATGTCTTTTGTCTGATCGTCAAACAGATATTAAAGGCCCGCTCAGAGCAGGGGCATCTGACCAAGCGCTTGCGGATATTTTTGTTAAGGCAGTATGCTTTAAATCAGATAAACATCATGTTCTCTGTAGTGAGGATTCACATATTTCAGGCCGAATGCGTGCTATCGGAGGGTAGGGGAGCTACGATGTCTTTTTCTTCGTGTTTTTTAATAATACTGTTGGATTTATTTCCCTAATATATGTTTCGACCCCTTTTACAACAGCGTCGCATAATTCTTCCTGATATTTTTCATCCGTAAGACGCTTGCATTCCCTGGGATTGCTTATAAACGATGTTTCTATTAATATGGAAGGCATTTGAGCGCCTAAAAGAACATAGAAAGGTGCTTGTTTGACTCCTTTGTTTTTTATATCGCTGTATTTTTTCTTCAAGTTAACAAACATGCTTTTCTGAATATAATCGGCAAGTCTGCTTGATTCATTTATTTTTGCATTCTGCATAAGGTCGGTTAAAATTGTCTGTAAATCACTTATGTTTTTAGCTGAAGTGGCATTTTCTCTTGCTGCAACAAGGATAGCTGAATCATCCGTAGCGAGATTCAGAAAATATGTTTCCAGACCATAGGCGTTTTTATCTTTTGCAGCGTTGGAATGAATGGATATAAACAGATCGGCATTACTTGTATTTGCAATTGCGGTTCGCTCTTCCAACGTCAGATATGTATCCGTACTACGGGTCAGAATGACATCACATCCAAGCTGTTGTGTTATTTTTTTTTTAAGTTTTTTTGCAATTTGAAGGACAACGTCTTTTTCATGAACCCCCTTATCATATCCTGGCGCGCCATAGTCGTGTCCTCCGTGGCCTGGATCAATGACGATACGACTTACACCGAGAGCAAGCTGTTTGGCTATGGCATTTTCCGTATGCTTTGCATCTTTTTCTACAACAAATGGGGCTGTCTCTTTTTCCATATCTGATCCCCATACATCAATAACAATTCTGAATGGATTCTTCAGGGAAAAAATATTGAATGTTTTAAATGATTTTATATCTATAACCACACGCACCGCATCTTTTTTGTATTGAGATGCGCGCACATCAATAAGAAGGTTGTCATTAATAGGAATCGTCTTTTTTGTAGTTTCATGCAGTCTGCTTTTGTCCAGATCAATATAAAGACGTTGAGGCTTGTTAATTGACGGGTCTTGTTTTAAAAGATTATGGACGTACGATGTTTCCTCGTCAGCATCGATAACAATACGGGTATAGCCTGGGTTTGACCAAAATCTAAGGCCGGAAATTGTGCTGTAACCCGAACCGGAAATGGTGCTGTAGTCCGAATAGGATGCGGGTTCTTTTTCGGGTTCAATTTGAGACACCGGTGTTTCGGGTGATGCTTTGCTGATCTGGTTATCTGGTTCTTTCTTGACAACATGCGATGGGCTTTGATTTTTTTTTGATAAATCCGCTAATTCCTGTGTGGCTCTTGCCCTATATCTACTTTTTGGGAAACGTTTTATTATGCGCTCAAAGCTATCAATGGCTTCGTTCTTGTCTGATGGTTTATAGGAACTTTTATAAAGCTCAGCGTAAAGCTTGCCGGACATATACAAGCCTGCAGCTGCCCATGGACCTGATGGTGCTTGTTTATAAACCATTTTAAATTTTTCAATGCATACAAGCCAGTTGTCTCGGTATTTTTGTTTTTTAGGGCTGTTCCTGAGTTGGTTATAGCATGCAACAGCCTTGGAATACTCCTCTTTTTCCATATCTGCAAAAGATGTTGATATCCATGTTAAAGCAACAGTAAAGCATAAAAAGAAAGATAACATGTTTTTTTTGTTTAACGTTACATTAAAACTATACATTTTCCGCCTGTTCTTTTAGTTGGTTCAAATAATTAAGCGCTTCAAGTGGTGTCATTTTTGAAATATCTATTTTTTTGAGCCTGTCTATTAACACGTGTCCCGGTTTTCTAAACAGATCAAGCTGTTGATGGCCTTTTTTAAAGATCGCTTCCTTATCAGCAAGGACATGGGATCTATCGGAAATTGATGTGTCATTTTCTATATCAAAAAGGATTTTTTTTGCTCTCTCAATAACAGTTCCAGGGACACCTGCCAGTCGGGCAACCTGAATGCCATAGCTTCTGTTTGTACCCCCTGCCACAAGCTTTCTTAAAAAAATAATCTCATCATTCCATTCCTTAACTGCAACATTGTAATTTTTTACTTTAGGCTTTGTCTGTGCAAGCTCGGTTAATTCATGATAATGGGTCGCAAAGAGTGATTTGACGCCATGTTGCCTTAAATCATGCAGATATTCGGCAACTGCCCAGGCAATACTTAAGCCGTCAAATGTACTTGTCCCTCTGCCTATTTCGTCGAGAATAACCAGGCTTTTTGATGTAGAATTATTTAAGATATTGGCTGTTTCCTGCATTTCTACCAAAAATGTGCTCTGCCCTGAAGACAGGTTGTCTAAAGCACCAATTCGGGTAAATATTTTGTCTGTAATACATAGAGACGCTTTTTTTACAGGTACAAAAGAACCCATTTGTGCCATAAGAACGATAAGGGCGGTTTGACGTAATATCGTCGATTTTCCTGCCATATTTGGACCGGTTATGATCAGCACCTGTTCTGTCTGATTATTGATTGTGATATCATTTGGGACAAATCGTTCTCCAGCAATCAATTTTTCAACAACAGGGTGCCTGCCTTCTTCAATGATAATTTGACCCTCGTGATTCATATGAGGTTTTTTGTAATGATTTTGATCAGCAATGTAAGCCATTGATATAATACAATCAATTTTGGCTATGAATTTGGCTGTTTTCTGAATTTGATGGTTATGTTCTGTTATTTCGCTTCTGAGTTCATCAAATAACTCATACTCAAGAGCCGTCCGTTTTTCATGTGCTCCCAACACGTTATATTCAAATCGCTTCAACTCATCTGTTATGTATCGTTCCGCATTAACAAGGGTTTGTTTTCTTATGTAGTTATCTGGTACAGACATCGATCGGGTTTTTGGAACCTCAATGAAATACCCGAACACCTTGTTATACCCCACTTTAAGAGAGTTAATGCCTGTTGCTTGCTTTTGCTGTGCTTCGAGATCGGCGATCCATTTTTTCCCATTTTGGCTGATTGAAACAAGTTCATCCAAATCCTTACTGTATCCTGGTTTTATTAGCCCACCATCATGTATGGTTAAGGGCGCATCTTCCCTTATAGCAGATTCGATACGTGTTACAATGGCCTCAAAATTAAAATGACTTTCCTGTTGAAACTCATACGCTTCAAAATCAGATAAATACGACCACAAGCTGGGTAGTGTTTGCAAAGATCGTTTTAAGGCAACAAGATCTCTTGCATTGGAATGTCCCATTGAAATTTTGTTCCCAAGGCGTTCAATATCATAAACGGTGCTCAGACATTTTCTGATATCCTTTGTCAGGTGGATACGTTCTTTTGATTCTTCAACAGCGTTTAATCTGGAGTTAATTTTATCTATATCCATGAGAGGATATCTTAACCACTGCTTCAGTAATCTGCCGCCCATGGATGTAATTGTACAGTCAAGCACATCAATAAGTGTGCCTTGTTTGTTTCCTGCTTGAAGGTTATTAAAAAGTTCAAGATTCCGGCAGGTTAAATCATCTATCAAAAGGTAATCATCGAAAAAATAGGTTTCAATGTTCGTAAGATGTTCGACTTTTTGTTTCTGGGTTTCACGCACATAGTAAATTAAAGCGCCTGCTGCACAAATCCCGGCATTTAAATGTTCGCAGCCAAAGCCTTGCAAGGAAAGGGTTTGAAACTGGTCAGTCAGTATTTCTCTTGCAGCTGCCAGTTCAAACGCATTTTTATCAATTAAAGTGATTGATTTTTCAGGCAATACATCAATTATTGAATCGTAAAACCAGTCATTTTTTGAATTTTCAGGCATGATGATTTCGCTGGGTGAAACCCGGTGTATTTCATTGGTAGCAGCTGTAAAATCAATTGTTTCTGAAACACGAAACGTACCTGTTGAAATATCAAGGCAGGAAATACCTACAACATTATTGCAGGTGGATAGAGACATAACGTAATTGTTGGTTTTTCCGTCAAGCAGCGTGTCTTCTATTATCATTCCAGGAGTTACAACCCTTACAACATCTCTTTTAACAATGCCTTTTGCTTTGGAAGCGTCTTCGAGTTGATCACAAATCGCCACCTTGCAGCCATGCTCTATCAAACGAGCAAGATACCCTTGAGCAGCACGAAAAGGGACCCCGCACATAGGTACAGGTGATTCATTTTTCTTGTTTCTTGAAGTTAAGGTAATTTCAAGTATTTTAGAAGCCTTTTTTGCATCTTCAAAAAACATTTCATAAAAATCACCCATTCTAAAAAAAAGTATCGCATCCGGATATTTTTTTTTAATGGAAAGATATTGATGGATAACCGGTGTAACGTTTGCCTGAGCCATATCTATATATTACAAATCTTTTTACTTAACTTTATAATTTGGTATGTTTTATGATCATTCAAGCGTTCTCTGTATGTTTGTCTATGGGCAACTCTTGTTCGTGTGTACCTGCTCTAAACTCAGACAATTCTTTGATGTGAGAAGCGATTTCGGTATTTAATTTTTTAATTGTTTTGTGAGACTTCAATCTTTCAGCGAGACTTAAAAAATAGGACACCAAAATCCCTGCAAGAAATGCTACAGAAAGAAGGACAGCATTTGAAAACTGACTGTCCTTGTATTTAACAAAGGAAAGTTCAGGCTTATATTTTAAAAAATCAATATTTTGATAAATGATGATTACTATAACAATTAAAACAATAAGCCAGAAAACAAGTTTGACTTTTTTCATATAGTTTCTCCTTAGTTAAGTTGTTATCCCTGTTTTATTTAATCCGTCTCTTATCTCAGCAGGGCACTGTCGTAAAAAATACTGATCCGTCATTCCGGATATAAAATCACGAACAATTTCTTCATTGCAATGATTATGAATATATTCACTCGACATGTCCTTTAAATAACCGGTAAATATAACAGAAGATTCGTTTCCCTGTTTAATGTCTTTAATATATCTTTCAAATAGCAAGGCAAAAAGACCTTTAATGGTGTCTGAGTGGCCTTTGATTGCAGGGTTTAAATAAATATGCTGCATATTAAACATCTTTAATTTTCTTAATGCTTCCGAGACCATGGAGCTAAAAGACATTTGATTTTTTTGAAAGCTTTCCCTGATGATGTCCGTTACAAGATTATACACAATTTTTCCGTTCGTATTGCCCAACACATCCGCAATATGTTCGGGAAGATCGGTTCTCTTGATCAAGTCAAGCCGTATGGCGTCTTCAAAATCGCGACCGATATAACTTATGGTATCGGATAGCCTGACAACGCAACCTTCGAGCGTCATAGGTATTAAGGGTAACAACGGGTTCTTTTTTTTCATGTCCATGTCATGTTCAAGATCTTCAAATGTCTTGCACGATTTTGGTTCAAGCATTTGATTATGCACTTCTCCGTCATGACAGAGAATACCGTCAAGGGTTTGAAGACAAAGATTCCACCCTTGCCCTTTCCGCTCAACGTGCTCAAGAAACTGAACACTTTGGACATTATGCAAAAAACATCCTATCTCGCAGGCGTTGCACAGTTCGGATAGAAAATTTTCACCATCATGACCAAATGGCGTATGGCCCAAATCGTGACCAAGTGCAATGGCTTCTACAAGATCTTCATTTAATCCAAGGAATCGGGCAATTGTTCTGCCGATTTTTGACACGAGCT
>JAGVGX010000286.1 GCA_020056865.1 Desulfobacterales bacterium | reverse complement strand
CATGCCCCCGACCATTTCTGCACAAAGACCGACAGTGGCCTGATCAACAGCTTCACACAATAAATGATATCCGTTGTCTATCTCTCCGATGATATCGTCATGGCCGGCTTCCACGTTTTTTAACTCAACCATGGCGGCTTTTCTTCCGTCCATAGTTGCAAGTGGGGTTATTTTAAGGCCGGGTGCATTTTTTGGAATAACAAAAAGCGTCATGCCGTTTTCATCTGATACACCATGTGATGTTCGTGCAGAGACAATAAATTTGTCTGCTGAGCAACCATCAAGCACAAATATTTTTTTGCCTGAAATTACGAACCCTTTTTCTTTGGGCAATGCTGTTGTTTTACAAAAATCTATATCATATCCGCCGCCATCTTCAAGATATGCCAGCGTGATAAAGAGCTTTCCTGCTGATACAGAAGGCAGGATATCTTGTTTCTGGACATCGTTTCCTCCCAGCAGTACAAGATTGCCTCCCAGCAATACAGTTGAAAGCCAGGGTTCAGGAAGCAGTCCTTTCCCAAACTCCTCAAGCAAGACCATTACATAACTGAGATCAAGGTTTGAGCCGTCATATTCTTCAGGATAGATAAGTCCCATCCAATCGAGTTTGGCCATTTTCCCCCAAATTTTTTTGGAGAATCCCAATGCGTCGAGTTGAAGCTCATGTACCCGATTAAAAGGGTTTTCTTTTTTTATAAAATATGCGACGCTTTCCTGCAGCATGCGGTGTTCTTTAGTAAGTTCTAAGTCCATGGTACCATACCGCTTTCCTGATGATGAAATATGTTATATCCATTCAAATAGATATATTATAAGATTCTAACTTTTTTTCGGGTTTTCAAATACTTATCATACTGATTTTCTCTGAACTTTGCAAATTCAGGCGGTCTTTTTTGGAAAAATGCATTTTGTGCTTCTTTTTGTTCTTCACTATCCATAAAATCAGGAAACATCAACTTTTGAAGATCTCCAGCATTGTCATATCGCATATAGTTGAATTCATGATCAAATGTTGCTTTGAGCAACTGAATGCATGTCGGGCTTTTTTCAAGGATTTCTGTGCACCACTGGTCAACTTCTTCATCGATTTTATCAAGAGGAACAACCGTATTGACCAGACCCATTTCAAGCGCTTCCTGGGCGCTGTACCGTCTGCATAGCATCCACATTTCGCGGGCTTTTTTTGCTCCTACGACTCTTATGGCATACTGTATGGGCCAGCCTGTTGCCGGACTTCCCACTCTAGGGCCATTCTGGGCAAACCTGGCGTTATCTGCGGCTATGGTCAAATCACAGCAGTAAGCAACATGGTTGCCGCCACCGACGCACCATCCTTTTACAGCGGCTATAATCGGTTTTTTACATGAGGTAATAAAGTCGTTGCAAAAGAAAAAGATTCTGTCTTCAAAAGCGCCATCAGCTTCTGCGCCAACATCTCCACCTGTACAAAACGCTTTATCTCCTGCGCCGGTGAGAACAACGACGCCAATTGAAGGATCCGCATTTATGTCATAAATACATTCCCATATGTGACGGACGGTTGCACCGGTAAACGAATTGAGTGCCTTGGGTCGGTTGATGGTGATTCTGGCTACGCCTCCTGTTGTTAGATATTTTTTTTCATAAATCAGGTCATCATACTCGTACCCTTGAACGGTTTGCCATTCCTTATGGTTTGGTGTTGTCATCAGTGAACCTCCTTGTTTAGTTTATACTTTAAATTGTATATATTAAATTTCTGTTAAAGCTTCATATTTTTAGCTACAATTTGCCTCATGATCTGATTGGTTCCCGCAAATATGGTCATGATCCTCATGTCCCGCCAGTAACGAACAACCGGGTTGGTATCAAGTTGTGCTTCCTGGCCTATGATGTCCAGACAGCGGTCGGCTACCCGGTTTACCATTTCAGTTGTCCAGAATTTTGCCATGGAGGTTTCATCAACCACATATTTGCCTTCCATATGATCTGATATCAGTTTTTGAAGAAATGTTTTCCCTATCTTTATATCAGTAGCCATCTCCACAAGAGCAAACTGATTGGTCTGGGACTTAGGAACCGGTTTTCTTGCGCCTGAGTTTTGCTTGTAATATTCCATGGTGAGTTTAAGCAAATATTCTGCTACACCAACAGCAAAAATGGTAACTATTAAACGTTCCTGCTGGAGTTTTTGCATGAGCATATAAAAGCCTTTTCCTTTTTCACCGATCCGGTTGATTTTGGGAATACGGCAATTTGTAAAAAAAAGTTCCGAGGTGTCCTGGCTGTACATTCCCAATTTGTTGAGTTTATTGCCTTTTTCAAAACCGGGTGTTCCGTCTTCAATTAAATAAATAGACATGGCTTCATAGGGATTTTCTACTAAAGGATCTCTGAAGACAGCAACGGCTAAATCGCAATGGATACCATTTGTAATAAACGTTTTTGAGCCGTTTAAAATGAATTCATTCCCGTCTTCTTCAGCGGTTGCTTCAATACTGGTCAGATCACTTCCAGCGCCGGGTTCGGAAATAACGATTGCTGTGATAATGTCTCCAGAAGCACAACCTGGAAGATATTTTTTTTTCAGCTCTTCGGGTGCAAAAGCATGTATGTAAGGAACGACGATATCGCTGTGAGTTGAAGGGCCCATACCGAAGTGATTGGTTTTAACTAACTCATCGGCCACAATATATGCGTGTATAAAATCATGCCCAGGACCTCCGTATTTGGATTCAACTGTCGTACACAAAAGACCTTCTTCTCCCATCCGTTTCCATATCTTTCTGGGGATAAGTCTGTCTTTTTCCCACTGATCAACGTAAGGAACGATCTCTTTTTCTGCAAAAGAACGAACGTGTTGTTTGAAATTTTTATGATTTTCAGTATAATTCAAGATGTCCAAGATGGCGTCTCCATGGATAATGAGTTAATAAAACTAAAGAATAAAATAAAATTTAAAAAAGGCTACAGTATCTCATATTGTTATCCGTATGGCAATCATTTTAAAAATTATTTTGATTTTTTTAATACGCTTTAAGCATGTATTGCCCTGTGGCGCTGTTTTTTATTCAATGCATTTTAAATTGTGTTATGTTATGATACATAAAATTTGAATTTATTAATATGATTTTTAATGAGATATTTTATGGCGATATCGAAAAAAGTGCGAAAGATACTTAATGAATCTTCATGGATCAGAAAGATGTTTGAAGAAGGGATGCGTCTTAAATCAGAGTATGGTATGGAACATGTGTATGATTTCAGCCTGGGAAATCCCAATCTTTCTCCCCCGGAAATATTTAAAAAAGCCCTTGCAAAAACAATAACAAATTCCGGTTCCAATCAACATGTATACATGCCCAATACAGGGTATCCTCACGTTCGTAAGTCTGTTGCAGCGTTTTTATCATCAGAACAAGAGGTCAGTATTGATCAGGATGCCATTATTATGACGTGCGGTGCTGCAGGAGCTCTTAACGTTATTTTTAAAGCGCTTCTTGATCCCGGTGATGAGGTTATTGTGCCGTTTCCGTATTTTGTTGAGTACGGTTTTTATGTTGACAATCATGGCGGCCGATTAAAGCCTGTAAAGACGATGAAGGATTTTTCCTTAGATATCGATGCAATTGCTAACGCATGTACCAAGCGGACAAAAGCAGTGTTGATAAATTCTCCAAACAATCCTACAGGACAGGTTTATTTAAAAAAAAACATTTCAGATCTTGGACTTGCCTTAACAAAAGCAGGGGAAAAGCTTGGCAGAACAATCTATTTGATATCAGATGAGCCGTATCGAAAGATTGTATACGACAACATTGAGGTTCCAAGTGTTTTCCAATATTATAGACAAAGTATCATTGCTACATCGTATTCCAAAGACATCTCAATTCCAGGAGAACGGATCGGGTTTATAGCGGTTCATCCTATATCTGATTTTAAAAATGAACTGATAGCAGGAATGGCTTTTGCCAACAGGATTTTAGGGTTTGTAAATGCCCCTGCCTTGATGCAGCGTGTTGTAGCCGATATCCAGAGGGGGCAACGGCTGACGTATCTGCCTATGCGAGGAAAAGAGAACTGTTGTGTCAAGGACTTTTAGAATGTGGATACGAATTTATCAGGCCGGCCGGAGCGTTTTATTTGTTTCCCAAAACCCCGTTTCCTGATGATGTGAAATTTGTGAACCTGCTAAAAGAAGAAATGATTCTTACGGTTCCGGGCAGCGGTTTCGGCTGTCCCGGGTACTTTAGAATAGCTTTCTGTGTAGCAGATAATACGATTGTTAATTCTCTTTCCGGATTTGCAAATGCCATGCAAAAGGCTTGCAATCAAACGATGATATAGGTGGCAGACAGTAAAAAGAATACGAAGATCATAATAAAGAATAGAAAGGAGTTAAGTATGAAAGTTTTAAAAATAGACCATCTTGGTGTTGCTGTTAACAGTATAGATGAAGGGAAATTTTTTTGGACTCAGGTTATGGGGCTTGAATTTGAAGGGACTGAAACGGTTGGGGCTCAAAAAGTAACTACAGCATTTCTTCCTGTGGGTGAAAGCGAGGTAGAGCTTTTGGAATCCACGGATCCGGATGGCCCTATTGCAAAGTTTATTTCAAAAAAAGGGGAAGGATTGCAACATATTGCTTTTCGAGTAGATAATATAGAAAACGCTTTAAAAGAGTTAAAAGAAAAAGGAATAAGACTTATTGATGAAACACCGAGAAAAGGAGCGGGTGGCGCGTTGATTGCTTTTTTACACCCGAAAGCTACAAACGGTGTTCTGGTGGAGTTGTGTGAAAGAAAAGAAACGTAGTTTAGAATATCCACGTCAAGTCTGATACCACAATTTATTGACTAACGGCATGTATTATTTTATAAAAATACATTTTTAAAATGTACCAGTATAATACTTATAATACAATTATTTTTCCGTTTTACATTAAACCTGTATTTAAAATAAAAATAAAGTTAAGGGAAGAAAGATTATAACCATAAGTTGCTAATCGTATGAATAGTTAAAGGAGCTCGTCATGTCTGAACATCCAGATAAACATAAGTGGAAAGCGCTAGCAGAAAAGGAATTACGAGGCAAACCCGTTGAGTCACTTGACTGGGATACGCCTGAGGGGATAAAAGTCAAGCCGCTTTATACGGCTGAAGATCTTGAAAAAATCGAGTTTTCAAACTCTCTTCCAGGTTTGGCACCATTTGTTCGAGGGCCTAAAGCGACCATGTATGTGGGAAGACCCTGGACGATACGGCAATATGCGGGGTTTTCAACGGCAAAAGCGTCGAATGCTTTTTACAGAAAAAACTTGGCTTCAGGCCAAAAAGGGCTTTCCATAGCGTTTGATCTGGCTACCCACAGGGGGTATGACTCCGACCATCCCAGGGTAGTTGGAGATATAGGCAAAGCTGGTGTTGCTGTTGATTCTGTAGAAGATATGAAAATTCTTTTTGATCAGATTCCTTTAGATAAAATGTCTGTTTCCATGACAATGAATGGGGCGGTGCTTCCCGTGCTTGCAGGCTATATTGTTGCTGCTGAAGAGCAAGGTATATCACAGGATAAACTTGAAGGAACCATACAAAATGACATTTTAAAAGAATACCTTACAAGAAATACGTACATTTATCCTCCTGAACCTTCCATGAGGATTGTTTCAGATATTATCGGATACTGCTCGAAAAACATGCCGAAATTCAATACCGTAAGCATCAGCGGTTATCATATCATGGAGGCAGGTGCCGATTCCGTACTTCAAACGGCGTTTACACTTGCAGACGGTCTTGAATATGTGAAGGCGGCGCTTGCTAACGGTCTGGACATCGATGCGTTTGCACCTCGCCTGTCGTTTTTCTTTGGTATCGGAATGAATTTTTTTATGGATATTGCCATGTTAAGGGCCGCACGTTTTCTGTGGCATGAAATCATATCCAGGTTTAATCCAAAAAAGGTTGATTCATTGAAATTAAGAACACATTGTCAGACCTCCGGCTGGAGCCTTACCGAACAAGACCCGTATAACAATGTTATCCGGACAACACTTGAGTGTCTTTCAGCGGTTTTGGGCGGAACGCAGTCGCTTCATACCAATTCTTTTGACGAAGCAATAGGCCTTCCTACGGAGTTTTCCGCAAGGATTGCCAGAAATACCCAGCTGATAGTGCAGGAAGAGTCCCATGTATGCCGTACGGTTGACCCTTTGGGAGGATCATATTATATTGAATCGTTGACCAATGAAATTGTAAAAGAAGCAAAAAAGATTATGGATGAGATCGAATCGCTTGGAGGAATGGCAAAGGCAATTACTTCCGGTATGCCCAAGATGCGAATAGAAGAATCTGCTGCAAGAAAACAGGCCCGTATTGATATGGGTAAAGACGTGATTGTGGGTGTTAACAAGTACAGGCTGGAAACTGAAGATAAAATAGATGTTCTTGAGGTGTCCAGCAGTGTTCGGGACGAACAGATTGCCATGCTGAAAGAAATAAAATCAAAACGTGATTCTGCTGAAGTTAAAAAAGCCCTTGAAGCAATTACGCATTGTGCTGAACAAGGAGGAAATTTGCTTGAAGTATGTATTCCTGCTGTTCGGGCCAGGGCTACAGTTGGGGAAATTTCCGACGCCATGGAAAAAGTTTTTGGAAGGTATGTGGCAACAACACAATGTATATCAGGGGTTTTTTCTTCTGAATATGGAAATAATGAAACAATCTCTTCCATTCGGAAGCGAACAAAAGACTTTATGGAAGCACATGGAAGAAGACCGAGAATCCTTGTTACTAAAATGGGACAGGATGGTCATGACCGTGGCATCAAGGTCATCGCAACCGCTTTTGCAGATTTTGGGTTTGACGTTGATATAAGTCCCATGTTTCAGACGCCCGAAGAAGCTGCGAGGATGGCAGTTGAAAACGATGTTCATGTTGTTGGCGCATCAAGTCTTGCTGCAGGTCACAAAACATTGATACCAAAACTTATTGAAGCATTAAAAAAAGAAAAAGCCGATAACATCAAGGTTGTGGTTGGAGGTGTTATTCCTCCTGGTGATTACGATTTTCTTTATAAATCAGGAGCTGTAGGTGTGTTTGGCCCTGGAACCGTAGTCACCGAAGCTGCTAACAAAGTGCTTAATTCTATAGAGCAGGCCTGATGGTAGAAGATAATGTTGATTATTATTTGGATGGTGTGCGCAATAAAGACCGACGTATTATTGCCAGAACCATTACGCTGATTGAAAGTTCGCTGCCTTCTCACCAGGAACTTGCGCATACCATAATTAATCGCTTAATCTCTTTGTCGGGCAATTCGGTGCGTCTTGGAATAACCGGAGTCCCTGGTGTTGGGAAAAGCACGTTTATTGAAAGCCTGGGCATGCATCTTCTTGCGGAAGGCAAGCGTGTAGCTGTTCTCGCTGTTGATCCTTCAAGCACAAGGACGGGTGGAAGCATACTTGCGGATAAAACACGTATGGAAAAACTTTCTATCGAAAAAAATGCATTTATAAGACCATCTCCTTCAGGTGGAACACTGGGAGGAGTTGCAAAAAAAACCAGGGAAGCAATGATTGTGTGTGAGGCTGCCGGTTTTGACGTTGTTATCGTTGAAACCGTTGGTGTCGGCCAGTCTGAAACAACAGTTGCATCCATGGTAGATTTTTTTCTTGTACTTATGCTTGCAGGTGCAGGAGATCAGCTTCAGGGAATGAAAAAAGGGGTCATTGAGATAGCTGATGCCATTGTCATAAACAAGGCGGATGGTGATAATATAAACAAGGCGAAAATGGCAAAAAAAGAATATGAAAATGCGTTACATCTTTTAAGACCTGTCTTTCCGATCTGGTCTCCACCTGTGTTAACATGCAGTGCTTTCGAGAAGGCTGGAATTGAAAAGGTATGGCATTGTGTTTTAAAACACAGAGAAACGTTTATTAAAACAGGCGAATTAAAACTGAAACGGTCGGAACAGGCTGTTTCGTGGATGTGGTCATTGCTGGAAGAAGGACTTAAAGACAGGTTTTATAACAATATTAAAGTAAAACAGATGCTGCCGCAGATGATAAGAAAAGTTGAAAAAGGTATGTTATCCCCAACCAGAGCGGCAGATGAACTGCTTTTATATGATAAGACGTGATTAGGAAGTTTTTTTGAATCATATCATTGCAAATGAAAGGAATATGATAGCATGGGCGTTACACAAGACAAGATTAATGAATTAAAGGAAAAAGAAAGTAAAATTTTACAGATGGGCGGAGAAAAAGCCGTTGCCAAGCATAAGCAAAATGGCAAGCTTACGGCAAGAGAAAGGCTTGATTATCTTTTTGATAAGGGCACATTTCGTGAATTAGATATGTTTGTTACACATCGCTGTTCTAATTTTAGCATGGAAAACGTTGAAGTTCCGGCTGACGGTGTGGTTACAGGCCATGGTCTGATCGATGGCAGGCATGTGTTTGCATACTCCCAGGATTTTACTTCCAGAGCAGGAAGCCTTGGAGAAATGCATGCAAAAAAGATATGCAAGGTTATGGATCTTGCGCTTAAGTCAGGATCGCCCTGTGTTGGGCTTAATGACTCAGGAGGTGCAAGAATACAAGAAGGTGTTGATTCTCTTTCAGGATATGGGGAGATTTTTTTCAGAAACTCAGCAGCTTCAGGAACAATTCCGCAGATTTCCGCCATCATGGGGCCGACAGCGGGCGGTGCGGTCTATTCTCCTGCAATGACCGATTTTGTGTTTATGGTAAAAAACACAAGCTATATGTTTATTACGGGCCCGGCAGTTATCAAGTCTGTAACCGGTGAAGATATTAGCTTTGAGGATCTTGGTGGTGCCATGGCGCACAGTGAAAAAAGCGGCGTATCCCATTTTGCCTGTGAAGACGATAAAGATACTTTAGATCAGATTAAAACGCTGCTTTCATATATTCCGTCAAACAACATGGAAGATCCTCCTCTTGTTGAAACAGGAGATGACCCTAAACGAGTTGACCCTAAACTTGACAGTATTATTCCCGACAGCCCCAACAGGGCATATGACATAACAAAAGTCATAGGTTCAATAGTTGACAACGGGGTTTTTTTTGAATCTCATAAATATTATGCAAAAAATATCGTTACCTGCTTTGCGCGGCTTAATGGAAGGAGCATAGGGATTATCGCTAATCAGCCTAAGTTTCTTGCAGGATGTCTTGATGTGGATGCTTCAGACAAAGCCACCAGGTTTATACGGTTTTGTGATGCGTTTAACAT
>JAGVGX010000155.1 GCA_020056865.1 Desulfobacterales bacterium | reverse complement strand
TTTCCTAATCGTTACACAATTGAAATAAATGAACGAGAAAAAGAATTTGAAGTAACTTTAACATTGAATCTTAATGAAAATTAAATGCCTCGCCATCGACGATGAGCCTTTTGCATTACGACAACTGGCCGATTTTATTGAACGCACTCCTTTCCTCGTACTGGTGGGTCAATGTAGCAGTGGCTATGAAGTGCTGGAGCTGCTGCCCGAAACACAGGTTGATCTGATGTTTGTGGATATTCAAATGCCCGACCTGACAGGAATCGAATTAATCAAATCGATCGAGAACGGTCCCCGCGTGATTTTCACAACTGCGTATGAAGAATATGCCATTGAAGGATTTAAAGTAGATGCGATTGACTACATCCTGAAACCCTTTGGCTATCCAGAGTTCCTGAAGGCAGCCAACAAAGCCCGGAGTTATTTTGAACTAATGAATAAGGCCAACACGCAGATAAATGCCAACGAAGAATGTCTTTTCATTAAGTCTGATTATAAAATTATGCGCATCGAATTCGACGATATTCAATTTGTAGAAGGAATGCGTGAATATGTAAAGCTTCATTTGCTGCACACCAAGCCGGTGATGACTTTAATGAGCATGAAAAGCATCGAGGAAAAACTTCCGACATCCAAATTTATGCGGGTACACCGTTCATTCATCGTAAATTTGAGCCGCATTACTATCATTGAGCGAAACCGAATTGTTTTCAATAATAACTACATCCCTATCAGCGATCAGTACAAAGAAAAATTTCAGGAATACCTAGATAAGTTTTTTATAAAATAATAGATGCAACAAAATTTTAATCAAGAGGTCTTATTGAACCAGATGAAAGGATACGATTATGAAAATTAAAAAAGACATAGCCATCAGCGAAACAGGATTCATTTTTAATCCCTCAACCGGAGAGTCGTTTTCGGTGAATTACATGGGTGCAGAAATAATTTCCAGAATGAAAGAAGGCCTTTCGTTCGAAGAAATTAAAAAAGAAATTCTCGGTAAATTTCAAACCGATGAAGATACTTTTGAAAAAGATTATAACGATTACATGAATCTTCTTCGTGGATATAACCTGCTGGAATCGGAGTAAAGCAATATGAAAAAGAAACTAACCATTGGTGTAACAGGCTTGAATGCCATCGACAGTCCGGGACCGGGCGTGCCTGTTATTCGTGGTATACGCGAGTCCGAACTGTTCGAATCACGGATCATTGGCTTTGCTTATGAATCGTTGGAGCCCGGAATTTATATGCACGATCTGGTTGATAAAACATACCAGATTCCTTATCCATCGGCGGGTAGCGAGAGTCTTCTCAACCGCCTTATTTACATTCATGAAAAAGAAAAGCTTGATGTCATCATTCCCAATTTTGATGCGGAACTATTCAATTTTATGAAACTTGAGCCTCAATTAAAAAAGATGGGCATAGCGATGTGCCTTCCTACCATGGCTCAGTTTGAAGAACGTCATAAAATTAATCTGAATGAGTTCGGAAAAAAATATGGAATTAACGTTCCTTCCGACAAAGCCATTTATTCATCCAAAGAAGCCAGCAGTCTTATTCACGACTTCTCGTATCCGATGGTGATAAAAGGTCAATACTATGATGCATACATTGCTCAGAATAGCGAGCAGGTTGTTTCTTATTTTGATAAAATAAGTGCCAAATGGGGCCTTCCGGTTATTGTTCAGCAGTTTGTAAAAGGAGATGAATACAACGTAACCGGACTGGGTGACGGAAAAGGAAATACACTGGCAGCCGTGGCCATGCGCAAGCAATTCATTACGGATAAAGGAAAAGCCTGGGCCGGCATCACCATCAACGATGAAAAACTATTGGAACTCACCCGCCACTTTCTGAAGGAAACGCAATGGAAAGGCGGCTTTGAGCTTGAAATGGTAAAAACTGCATCGGATGAATATTTTCTTCTGGAAATAAATCCGCGCATTCCCGCATGGATTTATCTGGCCGTTGGTGCCGGACAAAACATTCCGGAAGCACTTGTCCGGCTTGCCATAGGCGAAGAAGTAGAACCCATGACGAAGTATGATGTTGGAAAATTATTTATCCGCTATGCATACGATATGATTGTTGATTTAAAAGATTTTGAACAGATTTCCACATACGGAGAATTTTAAACGTACAGCTATGAGTAACACAGAAAAAATAAAGTACGAACGTCCGGTCATTAAAAAACTGGAAACCGGCATGCCCAATAAATTCGGCACACGCACGGAATATACACCGCTGACACACATTGATGGTGTTGCGGTGAAAGACCTGATTTCGCAATACGGTTCTCCGTTGTTTGTGCTTTCAGAAAAAACAATCCGCAACACATATGAATCAGCCAAAGCTGCATTCACCACACGTTACCCAAAGATACAGTTTGCTTGGTCGTACAAAACAAATTACATGAGTGCTGTCTGTCATCTTTTTCATCAACAAGGATCGTGGGCGGAAGTAGTCTCTGGATTTGAATACGACAAGGCGATTGCGAATGGTGTTGATGGAAAGAAAATAATTTTTAATGGTCCTGATAAAACGGAAGACGATCTGAAAAAGGCCATCAACAATGATTCCCTGATTCATATTGATCATCTGGATGAACTGTATTCCATTATTTCTTTGTCTGAAAAGCTGAATAAAAAACCAAAGGTTGCTATTCGTGTTAACATGGATACCGGCATCTATCCCATGTGGGACCGCTTCGGTTTCAATTACGAAAACGGACAGGCCTGGGATGCATTAAATAAAATTATGTTGTCCAACAAACTGGATCTGGTTGGTTTGCATACACACATCGGCACCTTTATGCTCAGCCCAAGTGCATACGCAACCGCGGCTTACAAGCTGGCTGATCTGGCGCTGAATGTACAAATGAAGTACGGCCATAACATTAAATACATCGACATGGGCGGTGGCTTCGCTTCGAAGAACACGCTGAAAGGCTCGTATCTGCTGGGCTCCGACGTTAGTCCTACGTTTGATGATTTTGCTGAGGCTATTACAACTGCATTAATTAATTCGGGGTTCAACAGTGAAAATCTTCCCATCCTAATTCTGGAAACCGGCCGCG